>JAXMJU010000333.1:0-15948 GCA_034376265.1 Sulfuritalea sp. | reverse complement strand
GGGCCTCTATGCGGTCGCGATTGCTGACGCGGGGTTCTGGGCCAGCTCGAACGTCGGCTCGGAGCACGGCTGGCTGTTCGGGCGCTCGTGGATATTCATAGCTGCCGCCGTCTTCTGGGTTGTGCTGGCACCCGTCTGGTTATGGAAGCGTCCGGCATTTGCGACACCGGCGATGCCGCTCCTGGCCGGCGTGGTCGTTCTGGTTCCGAATGCCGCTGCGATGGTGGCGTTGCGCGACCAGAGCCCGGTGCTCCTGCTGGCGGTCATGGCCATAGTCTGGATCTCGGATATCGCAGCCTTTTTCGCCGGGCATCGTTTCGGGCGGCGCAAGTTCGCACCGACCATCAGTCCGGGAAAGACCTGGGAGGGTGTCTATGGCGCGCTGGCAGCCGTGACCGTATATGCTATCGGCTGGATTGCCGCGGCCGGGGGCTCTCTGCCCATGTCGCTACGGCAGGCGACGCTCGGAGAGCTGTGGTTTGTGCTGCTGCTGCTTGGACTGGCGGCAGCCGGAATAGCGGGGGACTTGCTGGAGTCGCAGATGAAACGCCAGGCGGGTGTGAAGGACAGCGGCAAGGTTTTGCCGGGACATGGCGGGATACTGGACCGCATCGACGCACTGCTGCCCGTGCTGCCACTGGCTGCGCTCTTGTTCCTGTAGGCGATCCGCGTGCAGACCATCTCTATCCTGGGAGCGACGGGTTCAATCGGGCGCAGCGCGCTCGATGTGATCGCGCGGCATCCCGGCCGGTTTCGGGTGGCGGCGCTTACCGCTTCGCGCCACGTGGACGCGCTGGCCGAATTGTGCGCGCGCCATGGCGCCGCTTACGCATGCATCGCTGACACTTCCCTTGCGGCGGCGCTCAAGCAGCGCCTCGCCGAGCGCGGCGCGCCGGCGAAGGTTCTCGCAGGCGCAGAGGGCCTGGTTCAGGGATCCACCTTGCCCGAAGCCGATTGCGTGATCGCCGCCATCGTGGGTGCCGCGGGACTGGCGCCAACCCTGGCAGCGGCCCGGGCGGGAAAGAAGCTGCTGCTCGCCAACAAGGAAGCGCTGGTGATGGCTGGACCGATTTTCATGGACACCGTCCGGCGAAACGGCGCAACGCTGCTGCCGATCGACAGCGAACACAACGCGGTGTTCCAGTCGATGCCGCACAACTACGCGGGCGACATGGCGCGCGGCGCAGTCCGGCGCATCCTGCTGACCGCCTCGGGCGGACCGTTCCGCACTACGCCACTGGCAGCGCTGACCGAGGTGACGCCGGAGCAGGCGGTGGCCCATCCGAACTGGGTGATGGGCAGAAAAATTTCGGTCGATTCGGCAACCATGATGAACAAGGGTCTCGAAGTCATCGAGGCGCACTGGCTGTTCAATGCCCCGGCTGACAGCATCGAAGTGGTGATCCACCCGCAGAGCGTGATTCATTCCCTGGTCGACTATGCGGATGGCTCGGTGCTGGCCCAGCTCGGCAATCCCGACATGCGCACGCCGATCGCCCACGCCCTGGCCTGGCCCGAGCGGATCGATTCCGGGGTGGCGCCGCTCGACCTGTTCGCCGTGGCGCAGTTGAATTTCGAGCGCCCGGACCTGGCGCGCTTTCCCTGTCTCGACCTGGCCTATCGCGCCTTGCGCGCCGAAGGCAATGCGGCAGCCGTGCTGAATGCCGCCAACGAAGTCGCAGTGACCGCGTTTCTCGACCGTCGCCTGCCTTTCCTCGGCATTCCCGATCTGATCGCCGCCACGCTCGATGCCGTGCCGCAGGCCGCTGTGCCCGACCTTGCCGCGGTGCTGGAGGCCGACCGCGAGGGACGGGCGGCGGCCCTCGATATCCTCTCGCGCATGTCATGAACCCGCAACTGCTGGCCTGGTATGCAGGCGCCTTCCTGCTGGCACTGGCGGTGCTGGTGGTGGTGCACGAGATGGGCCACTACCTGGCGGCGCGCGTCTGCAATGTCAAGGTCCTGCGCTTTGCCTTCGGTTTCGGCAAGGTGCTCTGGATGCGGCGCCATGGCCGCGACGGCACCGAGTGGGCGATCTCGGCGTTTCCGCTGGGCGGCTACGTCAAGATGCTCGACGAGCGCGAGGGCGAGGTTGCCGCCGCGGAACTGCCGCGCGCCTTCAACCGCCAGTCGGTGGGCCGCCGCGCCTTCATCGTGGCGGCTGGTCCGGCGGCGAATTTCCTGCTGGCGATCGTGTTGTACTGGTTCCTCTACATGGTCGGCGTGACCGAGCTCAAGCCCCGCCTCGGACCGCCGCCTGCAGGCACGCCGGCGGCACTGGCCGGCATCGGCGAGGGCATGACGGTGCGCGCAGTGAATGGCCAGGCGATCCAGACCTGGCAGGAACTGCGCTGGGAAACCATGCGCCGCGCCCTGGATCAGGAGCCGCTGCAACTGGAAGTGATCAACCAGCAACGCGAGCTGGGGATGCACCGCATCGCCAGCGATCGCTTCGATCTGGAAGAACTCGAAAAGGATCCCCTGCGCACGCTGGGGCTGGTGCTTTACCGGCCGCGCCTGCCGGCCGTGGTGGGTCGCGTGCTGCCCGGTTCGGCGGCCGCGGCAGCGGGATTTCGCGAGGATGACCGGATACTGTCGATCGACGGCAAGGCGATTGCGCTCTGGGCCGAACTGGCGGCAACCGCCGGCGCCGCGCCGGGCCGCGAACTGAAATTCGCCATCGAGCGCGCTGGCCGGCAGCTCGAACTGACCGCCACCCCGCGCCTGGCCGAAGAGGGTGGGCACAAGCTCGGACGGCTGGGCCTGATGGCCAAGGAGGGCAAGGGCGAGGTCTTTGAGATGACGACGGTCGTCAGCTACGGCCCGTTCGATTCGATTGCGCGCGCGCTGACGCAGACCTGGGACACCTCGATCCTCAGCCTGCGCATGATGGGCCGCATGCTGACCGGCGAGCTGTCATGGAAGAATCTCTCCGGACCGGTGACCATCGCCGATTACGCGGGCCAGTCGGCACGCCTCGGCCCCAGCTATTACCTGCGCTTTCTGGCCCTGATCAGCATCAGTCTCGGCGTGCTCAACTTGCTGCCGGTACCGGTTCTGGACGGGGGGCATTTGATGTATTATCTCGTCGAATTTATCAAGGGTGGACCAGTGTCCGAACGGGCGCTGGAAATCGGACAACAGATCGGTTTCACCCTGCTGGCGCTGCTTATGGCTTTTGCCTTCTACAACGATATCAACCGTCTTGTTTCCGGCTAATTCCCGTTCAAACACATGAATAAAAAACTGCTTGCCGGTTTGGTTGCTTCCCTGCTGGCACACTCGACTTGGGCGTTCGATCCATTTCAGATCAAGGATATTCGGGTCGAAGGCATACAGCGCACCGAGGCCGGAACGGTGTTTTCCTACCTGCCGGTCAAGGTCGGCGACACCATGAACGACGAAAAGGCGGCAGCGGCGATCAAGACGCTGTTCGCCACCGGTTTCTTCAAGGACGTGCGCCTGGAGATCGACGGCCAGGTGCTGGTGGTGGTGCTGGAAGAGCGTCCGGCGATCGCCTCGCTCGACTTCTCCGGCCTCAAGGCCTTCAAGCCGGAAGACCTGAAGAAGTCGCTGCGCGATGTCGGCCTTGCCGAGTCACGCATCTTCGACCGCGCCATGGTCGAACGCGCCGAGCAGGAACTCAAGCGCCAGTATCTGGCGCAGGGACACTATGCGGTCCAGGTGACGACCACCATCACGCCGCTGGAACGCAATCGCGTCGGCGTGAACTTCGCCGTCACCGAGGGCGACATCGCCAAGATCAAGCAGATCAACATCATCGGTGCCGGCGCCGTCAACGAATCCGAGCTGCTCGACCTGATGGTGCTGCGCACGCCGGGCTGGCTGACCTGGTACACCAAGAACGATCAATATTCGAAGCAGAAGCTCTCGGGCGATCTCGAAGTCCTGCGCTCCTTCTACCTCGACCGCGGCTATCTCGAATTCAACATCGAGTCGACCCAGGTATCGATATCGCCGGACAAGCAGGACATCTACATCACCATCAACATCACCGAGGGCGAGAAGTACACGGTTTCCGCGGTCAAGCTGGCCGGCCAGTTGCTGCTGCCGGAGGAGGAATTGACCAAGCTGGTGCAGGTCAAGCCCGGTGAAGTGTTCTCGCGCGAGAAGATGGCCGACACTACCAAGGCCATCAGCGAACGCCTGGGCAATGAAGGTTATGCGTTTGCCAACGTCAATGCGGCACCGGAACTGGACAAGGAAAAACGCCAGGTGGCGTTCACCGTGTACATCGATCCGGGACGCCGCGTCTATGTGCGGCGCATCAACGTGACCGGCAACACGCGTACCCGCGATGAAGTGGTGCGCCGTGAATTGCGCCAGACCGAATCCGCCTGGTATGACGGCGAGAAGATCAACAAGTCGCGCACGCGCGTCGACCGGCTCGGGTATTTCGACGAGGTATCGGTGGAAACACCGCCGGTCGCCGGCACCACCGACCAGGTCGATATGGAGGTCAAGGTCAAGGAAAAGCCCACCGGCAACATCATGCTCGGGGCGGGTTTCTCCAGCGCGGAAAAATTCACGCTCTCCGGCTCGGTGCAGCAGCAGAACCTGTTCGGCAGCGGCAAGCACATTGGCGTCCAGATCAGCACCAGCAAATCGAACAAGGTCTATTCCCTGTCGCACACCGATCCGTATTTCACGGTCGACGGCGTCAGCCAGGGCTTCGACGTCTACGTGCGCAACACCGACACCAGCACCCTGGAGGTCGGCAGTTTCGGCTCGGATTCGGCGGGCGGCGGCGTACGCTGGGGGCTTCCGATCGGCGAAGACGACTACCTCAATCTCGGTCTCTCGATCGATCGCACCACGCTCAAGACCGATGCCAACAGCCCGCAGCGCTACCAGGACTACGTCAACAGCTTCGGTGCCAGGAGCAACACGCTGCTGACCACGATCGGCTGGCAGAAAGACGAGCGCGACAGCCTGCTGGTGACCACCAAGGGTGCATTGCGGCGCGCGGTACTGGAAGTATCCTTGCCGGGCAGCACGGCAACCTATGTCCGTGCCACCTATCAGCACCAGCATTTCTTTCCCCTCGACCGCAAGTTCACGCTGGCGCTGAACGGCGAGGTGGGCCTGGCCCAGAAATATGGCGACAAGGAACTGCCCTTCTTCAAGAATTTCTACGCCGGCGGCATCGGCTCGGTGCGCGGCTTCGACTCGGGTTCCCTGGGGCCGCGCGATACGGCCACCAACGAGGCGGTCGGCGGCAGCAAGCGGCTGATCGGCAACGTCGAACTGCTGTTCCCCGTGCCCGGCATGGGGCGCGACAATTCGATGCGCCTCTCCGGCTTCCTCGATGCCGGCAATGTCTGGGGTTACGATACCAAGTTCAGCCTGGGCAGCTTGCGCTACAGTGGCGGCATTGCGCTGTCGTGGAATTCGCCCATGGGGCCGCTCAAGTTCTCCTATGCCAATCCGTTCAACAAAAAAGCCGAAGACAAAGTGCAACGTCTGCAGTTCCAGATGGGCTCGGTCTTTTGATAGTCTGATAGTGAGAAAGTCATGCTGAAGAAATACATTCTTGCCGGTATCGCCCTGATTTCGTTCTCCGCCGCGGTCCTGGCCGAGAGCAAGATCGGTTTCGTCAATAGCCAGAAGATACTCAACGACGCACCCCAGGCGGCGCGCGCCAAAAAGAAAATCGAGAAGGATTTCGAAAAGCGCGACCAGGACCTGCAGCGCATTGCCAAGCAACTGCAGGGCATGCAGGAAAATATCGACAAGAACGCGGTGACCATGGGCGAAAGCGAGCGGCGCGGCAAGGAGCGCGAATTCGGCGAACTCAACCGCGACTTCCAGCGCAAGCAGCGCGAGTTCCGCGAGGACCTGAGCCAGCGTCAGAACGAGGAAATGGCCGCGATTTTCGAACGCGTGAACAAGATCATCAAACAGATCGCCGAAGCCGAGAAGTACGACATCATTTTCCAGGAGGCGGTCTACGCCAACCCGCGCATCGACATCACCGACAAGGTGATCAAGGCGCTCGGCGACGGCACGAAATGAAAAACCAAAGGCGGCAGGAATGCCCGCCCCCTCCCATCCTCCCCCTCGCGGGGGAGGCTACCAATTTGCTCGCTTCGCTCGATGGTGACGGGGTGCTTCGTCCGTCGCGTTAAGCGCATTTCACGCGAATAGGACATCGGCGGTGGAATTGCGGCTCGACGAGATCGTCGCACGTTTTGGCGGAGAAATAGTTGGCGCTGGCGACACGGTGATTTCCCGCATCGGCACCCTGGACGGTGCCGGCCCCGGCGAACTGGCCTTCCTGGCCAACCCGAAATACCGCCATCAGTTGGCCACCACGCGTGCTGCGGCGGTGATCATGGCGCCGCCGGCGGTGCCCGGGCCGGCAGCGGCCATCCTGACGCCGCAACCCTATCTGTATTACGCCCGCGTGGCGCAGTGGCTGAATCCTCCCTCCTCGGTCGTCGCCGGCGTGCATCCCAGTGCCGTGGTCGAGGGTGAGGTGGCCGCCACGGCCAGCATCGGGCCGCACGTCTGGATCGGTGCCGCTGCCAGGATAGGCGACGATGTGGTGATCGGCGCCAATTGCAGCATCGGCGCCGGGGTCGAAATCGGCGCCGGCACCCGGCTGGCGGCCAACGTGACGATTTATTCCGGAGTCATCCTCGGGGCGCGCTGCCTGGTGCATTCCGCGGCGGTGATCGGCGCCGACGGCTTCGGCTTCGCGCGCGAGGCGGAGGGAGCCTGGGTCAAGATTCCGCAAGTCGGTCGCGTGCTGGTCGGCGACGATGTCGAGATCGGCGCCGGAACCACCATCGATCGCGGTGCGCTGGGCGACACGGTGATCGGCGACGGGGTCAAGCTCGACAACCAGATCCAGGTCGGACACAACGTGCGGATCGGCGCCCATACGGCGCTGGCCGGTTGCGTGGGGATTGCCGGCAGTGCGGTGATAGGCGCACGCTGCACGGTGGGTGGCGCTGCGGTGATTCTCGGCCATCTGAGCATTGCCGATGACGTCGATGTGGCCGCGGGCACCCTGGTGGCCAAGTCGATCGCCAAGGCGGGAACCTACAGCGGCGCCGTGCCTTTCCTCGAACATCGCGACTGGCTGCGGAATTTTTCGCGCCTGCGCCATCTTGACGCGATGGCCGATAAAATCCGTGCCCTCGAACAACGGCTTGCCGCACTGGAGAAGAAATCATGAGTTCAGCCACCGCAGGCGGGGCAGTCGATTCCCGCATGGATATCCACGAAATCCTCAATTATCTGCCGCATCGCTATCCCTTCCTGCTGGTCGATCGCGTGCTCGACGTGGTGCCCGGCGAGCGCATCACGGCGCTCAAGAATGTCAGCATGAACGAGCCGTTCTTCCCCGGCCACTATCCGCATCATCCGGTGATGCCCGGCGTCCTGGTGGTCGAGGCGATGGCGCAGACCGCGGCGATCCTGTCCTTCAAGACCATGGACAGCAAGCCCGACGACAAGTCGGTTTACTACTTCGTCGGCATCGACAACGCGCGCTTCAAGAAGCCGGTCGGGCCGGGCGACCAACTGGTGATCGAAGTCAAGCTCGCCGGCAACAAGCGCGGTATCTGGAAATTCTCGGCGACGGCGAAGGTCGACGGCCAGGTGGCCGCGGAAGCCGACCTGATCTGCGCCGTGCGGCCGACGCCCTGATGAGCGCCCCGCCCGGCCGCCCGCAGGGGCGCCAGCCAAAGCATGGAGCCGCGTCGCGGCGAACCGCCGTCACCCCTCCCTTGGGGAGGGGCTGGGGGAGAGTAGTCCAATGAGCGTCCATTCAACGGCCATCGTCCATCCCGCGGCGAGGCTCGGCAAGGGTGTCGTCGTCGGTCCCTATTCCATAGTCGGCGAGCATGTCGAGATCGGTGATCACACCGTGATCGGGCCCCACGTGGTCATTACCGGCCACACCCGGATCGGCTGCGACAACTGGATCTTCCAGTTCTGTTCGATCGGCGAACAGCCGCAGGACAAGAAGCATGCGGGCGAGCCGACGCGGCTGGAAATCGGCGACCGCAATACCATCCGCGAGTTCTGCACCTTCAATTGCGGCACCGCGCAGGATGCCGGCGTGACGCGCCTCGGCAATGACAACTGGATCATGGCCTACGTGCATCTGGCGCACGACTGCCAGGTCGGCAACCAGACCATCTTCGCCAACAACGCGCAGATCGCCGGCCACGTCCAGGTCGAAGACTGGGCCATCCTCGGCGCCTATACGGCGGTGCACCAGTTCGTGCGCATCGGCGCGCACAGCATCACGGCGATGGGCACCATCCTGCTGCAGGACCTGCCGCCCTTCGTCATGGCCGCCGGCAATCCGGCCGCGCCGCGCAGCATCAACGCCGAGGGGCTCAAGCGCCGCGGCTTTTCGACGGATACCGTGGCGGCGGTCAAGCGCGCCTACAAGACGCTCTACAAGGGCGGAATGAAGCTCGACGAGGCGCGCGCCGCGATCGAGGCCGACGCCGCGGCGGTGCCCGAACTGGCCTTGCTGGCCGGCTTTCTCGCCAATCCCGGACGAGGAATCATTCGCTGATGGTGCGGATCGCCATGGTGGCGGGCGAAGCCTCCAGCGACCAGCTTGCCGCCCATCTGATTACCGCGCTCAAGCGGCACCTGCCGCAAGCGCAGTTCTATGGCATCGGCGGGCCGAAGATGCAGCGCGAGGGTTTCGATTCGCTGTGGCCGGCCGAAATGCTGGCGGTGCGCGGCTATGCCGAGGTCCTGCGACACTATCGGGCCATCACCGGCATGCGCCGGCAACTCCTGCGCCGCCTGCTGCAGGACAAGCCGGACGTTTTCATCGGCGTCGACGGTTCGGATTTCAACCTCTGGCTGGAAAAGCGCCTCAAGGCCCGCGGCATCCCCACCATCCACTTCGTCAGTCCGTCGATCTGGGCCTGGCGCAAGAACCGGATGAGTCGGATCGTCGAGTCGGTGAGCCACATTCTTGCCCTGTATCCCTTCGAACCCGAGTTGTACCGGGGCACTCCCGTCAAGTGCAGCTATGTCGGCCACCCGCTGGCCGACGTGATCCCGCTCGAAATCGACCAGCGCGCGGTGCGCGAACAGCTCGGTGTGGCGCAGGAGCGCCCGGTGATCGCGCTGCTGCCGGGCAGCCGCCAGTCCGAACTGCATTTCATGGCCGAGACTTTTGTCGAGACGGCCAAGCTGCTGCTGCTGCGTCATCCGCAATTGCAGTTCCTGGTGCCGCTGGTGTCGCGCGAGACGCGCCTGCAGTTCGAGACGGCGCTATGGAAACTCAAGGCCGACGAAATGCCCTTCACGCTGATGTTCGGGCACGCGGCGGAGGCGGTCGCCGCCAGCGATGCGGTACTGGTGGCGAGCGGCACCGCCACGCTGGAAACCGCCCTGGTCGGCCGGCCCATGGTGATCGCCTACAAGATGTCGCCGTGGTCCTGGCGCCTGATGCGCGGCATGCGCTATCTGCCCTGGGTGGGGCTGCCGAACATTCTCGCCGGTCGCTATGTGGTGCCTGAGTTCCTGCAGGACGAGGCGACGCCCGAGAATCTCGCCCAGGCGCTGGGCAATCTGCTGGCGGACCGGCCGGCGCGCGCCGCCATCGCCCGCGTCTTCGCCGGCATCCATCGCCTGCTGCGGCAGGATACGGCGCAAAAGGCCGCCGCCGCCGTGCTGCCCTATCTGCAGAAAGCATGACACATCGGATTTGCGGCGTCGACGAAGCGGGACGCGGTCCTCTCGCCGGGCCCGTCTATGCGGCGGCCGTGATCCTCGATCCGGCGCGGCCCATCGTCGGCCTGGCCGACTCCAAGAAACTGTCCGAACGCGCGCGCGAGCGCCTGGCGCTGGAAATCCGCGAGAAGGCGCTGAGCTTCGGCATCGCCTCGGCATCAGTCGAGGAAATCGACAGCATCAATATCCTGCAGGCGACACTGCTGGCCATGCGCCGCGCTGTGGAGGCGCTCGGCGTGCAGCCGCTGGAAGCGCTGATCGACGGCAACCGCTGCCCGCCGCTGGCGATGCCGGCACGCGCCATCGTCCGCGGCGATGCAACCGAGCCGGCGATTTCGGCGGCCTCGATCCTCGCCAAGACGGCGCGCGACGCCGAAATGCGGCGCATCCACGAGGCATTTCCCCAGTACGGGCTGGATCGCCACAAGGGCTATGACACCGCAATTCATCGCGCGGCCTTGCAGTTGTATGGGCCGGCGGCGTTCCACCGCAGAAGTTTTGCGCCGGTCAGGATGCTGCTCGAAGGATCGCGATGAAGGATTCGCGCCACATCGTTTCGCGCGACAACCCGCTTTTCAAGTCGCTGCGTACGATCGCGGACGATCCGCGCCGGCAAGGATTCGCGCTGGCCGACGGCATCCATCTGGTATCGACCTGCCTGGCGCGCCGCGTTGCCTTAAGCAAGCTGCTGGTCAGCGAGAGCGGGCTGAAGAATTCCGAGATTGCGGCGCTGCTTGCGGCCGCAGCGGGCATCGATTGCCTGGTCCTGCGCGACAGCCTGTTTCGCGAAATCTCCGGTGTCAGCACGCCGACCGGCATTGCCGCCGTGATCGCCATCCCCAGGGCGTCGGACGCGGCGCCACAAGGCGATGCCGTGCTGCTCGACGCGGTGCAGGATGCGGGCAATGTCGGCGCCATCCTGCGCACGGCAGCGGCGGCCGGCGTGCATGAGGTCCTGCTGGGAACCGGCTGTGCCGGGGCATGGACGGCGCGCGTGTTGCGCGCCGGGCAGGGCGCACATTTTTCGCTGACGATCCGCGAACAGGTGAATCTCGCGGCCGTGCTGGCGACCAGTCCGGCGACTGCGGTGGCGACCGTGGCGCGCGACGGTAGCAGCCTCTATGAACTCGACCTGAGCGGACCGCTGCTGTGGCTGGTGGGCAACGAGGGTGCGGGACTGTCTGCGGAACTCATCGCGGCGGCCGACCTGCGCACCACGATACCGCTCGCCGCCGGCACCGAATCGCTGAACGTGGCGGCGGCCACCGCGGTGTGCCTGTTCGAGGCGAGCCGGCAGCGCTTGAAAACGAACCGCGCCTGAAAACAAAAAGGCCCGCGCAAGGCGGGCCTGAAACAAACCTGAAACGCTGTTTACTTCTTCTTGGCAGCTTTCTTGCCGGCCACTGCGGCCTTGAAGGTGGCACCGGCGGTGAAGCGCGGGACGGTGGTGGCGGCGATCTTGAGTTCCTTGCCGGTCTGCGGATTGCGGCCGACACGCGCGGCGCGCTTCGAGGACTTGAAGCTGCCGAAGCCGACCAGGGTAACGCTGTCACCCTTGGAGACGGCCTTGACGATGGCGGCGATGACAGCGGACAGCGCCTTCTCGGCAGCAGCCTTGCTGATATCGGCTTCTTTGGCGGTGATTTCGATCAGTTCAGACTTGTTCATGTGTGACCTCGTGGGAGTGATGATGGTAGTGGCGGGTTGAATTCTATGCGAATGGTAACGCAGTGTAATCAAGAATTCTCCGTCTGGATCAAGCTTTTTGAAAATTGTATCGATGCTGCAGCGCCGCGGAATCGGGCATCTCCAGCCATCTGTCGCGCTCGGAATAATCTGCCGGGCAGCGCCAGGCGCACGCGGCAAAGGCGATAAAATATTCCTTTTGGCAGCAAGGCGGATTTCCGCCACGGCTGCCGGGCGGCAGTACGACGCCGGAAGTTTCGGGGAAAGGACGCAGGGAAAATGGAACTTGCCTGGTGGCACTGGATGGTGCTCGGCCTCGGCCTGGGGCTGCTCGAACTGGCCGTGCCCAGCTTTTTCATCATCTGGTTCGGCCTCGGCGCGCTGCTGGTGGGTGTCGCCATGCTGGTTGCTCCGGAGATCGCATTCACCACCCAGATACTGCTGTGGACCGCCGCCTCGGTACTGATGACCGCGCTCTGGTTCAAGGTCTTCCGCCGCGACGACGGCAAGACGCGGTCGGGCCAGGCCAACGAGGCCCTGGGCGAGATCGGCGTCCTGGTGCGGGCGGTCGAGCCGCTGGGCGTGGCGTCGGCACGCGGTGAAGTGCGTTTCCAGAAGCCGGTGATGGGTTCCGATGTCTGGCCCTGTCTCGCCGATGAAGCGATTGCCGCCGGCGAGCGGGTCAGGGTGTTGGCGGTGGACGGCCAACTGTTGAAGGTAGGCAAATACTGAAAGGGTCGGTGATGGGTGAGTTCGCATTTTTTGTAATTGCAGTATTTGTCTTCGTCGCGGTCACCATCGCCAAGGGCGTGCGTATCGTGCCGCAGGGCGAGGAATGGATCGTCGAGCGCCTCGGCAAGTACCACGCCACGCTGCGTCCCGGCCTTAACATCATCATTCCCTACTTCGACCAGGTGCGCTACAAGCTGGTGACCAAGGACATCATCCTCGACGTCCAGGAGCAGGAAGTCATCACCAAGGACAATGCGGTGATCCTGACCAACGCGATCGCCTTCATCAAGGTCACCGATCCGATCAAGGCGGTCTACGGCGTCACGGATTTCTCCGAGGCGATCCGCAACATGATCATGACCACGCTGCGTTCGATCATCGGCGAGATGACCCTCGACGAGGCGCTGTCCAATCGCGACAAGATCAAGGCCCGCCTGCGCGAAGGCGTCGCCGACGAAGCCATCGACTGGGGGCTGACCGTGAAGTCGGTCGAGATCCAGGACATCAACCCGTCGGAATCCATGCAAAAGGCCATGGAGGCGCAGGCCTCGGCCGAGCGCGAGCGCAAGGCGATGGTGACCAAGGCCGAGGGCACCAAGCAGTCCACCATCCTCAACGCCGAGGCACAGCTGCAGGCCGCGCGCCTGCAGGCCGAGGCGCAGATCACGCTGGCCGACGCCTCGGCCGAGGCGATCCGCCGCGTGGCGGCCGCGATCGGCACCGAGGACGCGCCGATGCGCTACATGCTGGGCGAGAAGTACATCCATGCCATCGGCAACCTGGCCTCGTCGGACAATGCCAAGACGGTATTGATTCCGGCCGATATCCAGGACACGCTGCGCGGCATCCTCGGCAGCCGCAAGTAGGCGCGGGACCGGAACTGGCTGTTCGCCATGCGCCTGCTGGCCTTCGAGACCGCGACGCGGCGCCTGTCGGTGGCCCTGTGGCAGGACGGCGCAATCATCGAGCGTGCCGAGGAATGCCCGAACGGTGGTTCCGAACGGCTGTTGCCCTGGGTGCACGAGCTGCTGGCCGAGGGCGGCCTGAGCCTGACCCAGATCGACGGCATCGCCTTCGGCGCCGGGCCCGGCGGCTTCACCGGCCTGCGCCTGGCCTGCGGCGTGGCGCAGGGCCTGGCCTGGGGCCTCGATCGGCCGGTGGTGCCGGTGTCGAGCCTGGAAGCGCTGGCATTGGCCTGCGGCGAACGCGAGGTCTGGGTCTGTCTCGATGCGCGTATGAACGAGGTATATAGCGCGGCCTATCGGGTCGAGGGCGAGCGCGTAGTGCAACGCATGGCGCCGGTCTGCCTGCCGCCCGCCGTGGTGCCAGCGCCAACTCTTGCCGGCCTTTGGGCGGTCGGCGACGGCTTCGCGGCCTACGGCGACCTGCTGCTCGCCGGCAAGCCGGACCTCGCCGGGGTGCGTGCCGATGTGTTGCCGACGGCTGCCGCCGTGCTGAGCCTCGCCGCGCCGGTATTCGCCCAGGGCGGGGCGGTCGCGGCCGCGCTGGCGCAGCCGATCTACGTGCGCGACAAGGTGGCATTGACCACCGCCGAGCGCCTCGCGCGCGGCGGGCTCCGCTAGTGCCTCGCTACCGGGCCATGACGACGGCCGATCTCGATGCGGTGGCCGACGCGGAACGGCTTGTCTATGCCTTTCCCTGGACCCGCGGCAACTTTGCCGATTCGCTGGCGGCCGGTCATGACGCCTGGCTGGCGCAGGAAGACGGAAACATGACCGGCTATGCCGTGATGATGCAGGTGCTCGACGAAGCGCATCTGCTGAACATCACCGTGCTGCCCGAACTGCAGCGCAGCGGTCGCGGCTCCGCCTTGCTGATGCATCTTTTCGATCAGGCGCGGGCGCGGGCGATAACGCGCATGCTGCTCGAGGTGCGCCCCGGCAACCTCGGCGGGCAGGCCTTGTACCGGCGCCACGGCTTCGCCGAAATCGGCCGCCGGCGCGATTATTATCCGGCGCATCAAGGCCGCGAGGATGCCATCGTGATGGCGCGCGACTTATGAGTGCCGACCGCGAACTGATGCTGCGCGAGATGGGCCTGGGGCCGGTCTGGAAGCTGCGCGCCAAGCCCGCGGCATTGCCACCGGATGAGCTTGCGGCGCCACCTTCCGCGGCTGTTTCGCTGCCGCAGCCGCCGCCGAGCACGCCGGTGCTTGCCGGCGTCACCCCGCCCGCCGCCATGAACTGGGAAGAACTCGCCACGACCGTGGCGGCGTGTCGCCAGTGCCGGCTTTGCGAAGCGCGCAAGCAGGCGGTGCTCGGCGTCGGCGAGCGCAATGCCGACTGGCTGTTCGTCGGGGAAGGGCCGGGCGCCGAGGAAGACCTGCGCGGTGAACCCTTCGTCGGCCAGGCCGGCAAGCTGCTCGACAACATGCTGGCGGCAATCGGCCTCAGGCGCGGCGAGGACGTGTATATCGCCAATGCCGTGAAATGTCGGCCGCCGGAAAATCGCACGCCGACGCCCGAGGAAATCGCGACCTGCCGGCCCTACCTGGAGCGGCAGATCGAGTTGATTCAACCGAAGCTGATCGTCGCCCTCGGCCGTCCCGCGGCGCAGACGCTGCTGCAAAGCGAGGTCAAGATCGCCGCGGCGCGTGGCCGCCTGCACGACTATCGCGGCATCCCGCTGATCGTCAGCTACCATCCCGCCTATCTGCTGCGTACGCTGCAGGACAAGGCCCGCGCCTGGGAGGATCTTTGCTTGATGCGGCGCACGATGAACGAATTGAAAGGAAACTAATGTCCCACGGCAACGAAGGCTCGGTGCGAGCCATTTTTTACGCCCTGGGCGCCAACTTCGGCATCGCGGTGGCGAAGTACGTGGCGGCCTTCTGGACCGGTTCCGGCTCGATGCTGGCCGAGGCGATCCACTCCACGGCCGACTGCGCCAACCAGTTGCTGTTGCTGCTGGGCTTGAAGCAGGCGCGGCGTCCCGCCAGCGTCGACTTTCCGCTGGGCCACCATCGCGTCACCTATTTCTGGTCGATGATCGTGGCGCTGATGCTGTTCTTCATGGGCGGCGCGTTTTCCGTCTATGAAGGCGTCGAGCGCCTGCTGCATCCGCAGCCGCTGCAAAACGGCCTGATCGCCATGGCGGTGCTGGCCTGCGCCGTGGTGCTGGAAGCCTTCTCGCTCTGGGGCGCGCTCAAGGAAATTCGCAAGATCGCCGGGCGCCAGCCTTTCCTCGCCTGGTTCCGCGAAACCCGCCAGTCGGAACTCATGGTGGTGGCCGGCGAGGATATCGCGGCCTTGCTCGGCCTCGCGCTGGCCTTTGTCGCGGTGACGGCCAGCGTCGTCAGCGGCAACCCGCTATGGGACGCGCTGGGCACGCTGGCGATCGGCATCGTGCTGATGGTGGTCGCAGTGGCCGTGATGATCGAAGTCAAGGGCCTGATCGTCGGCGAATCGGCGGCGCCGCAACTGCGCGCCGAGATCGAAGCCTTCGTCGCGGTCCAGGCCGAGGTGGAACAGGTGCTGAACGTGATCACCCTGGCCTGGGGCGATAAGGTGGTGATCGCGGTCAAGGCGCGCATGCGCGACATGGAAACCGGCAGCGGGCTGCAGATGGTCGAGGCCATCAACGCCGTCGAGGCGCGCATGCAGGCGCGCTTTCCGAGCGCGCAGTGGGTGTTCTTCGAACCCGACTTGCGCTAGCCGGTTTTCAGCGAGCGATGCGCGGCGTCGTCGAGATGGGCGACGTCGTCGCGCTCGCGCTGATTGATCTGGTGCTGGCGTCTCACCAGCCACATGGCGCCGGCGACGAACATGCCGA
>JAXMJU010000332.1:0-3324 GCA_034376265.1 Sulfuritalea sp. | reverse complement strand
TGCAGCGCGCAGCTCATGCCCTCGCCGATCATGTTGAGGAAACCCGCGGCCTGCCCGGTGACCAGCACATTGCCTTTGCCGAACACGTAGCGGTTGATCAGCGAGGGCCCGAAGTTCTCGGCGCAGCCTTCGTCATCGTCGGCGGCCGGCTTGAGCTGCACACCGTGTTTGTCTCTGAGGTATTGCTCCACCACCTGGTGCTTCTTCGCGAAATTGTCGCCGCGCTTGAAGCCGACGCCGACGATCTGGCGGCCGTCGCGGGCATGGCTCCAGGTGTAGTGGCCGAGTCCGGGATGGAACCAGAAATGGAAATAGTCGGGCGAGAGCGGGCAGTCGATGATCTCGTGGAATTTCTGTCCGACGAAGAACCAGGGAATCTGCTTCGTGTAGTCGGGATAGACGGCGCGCACCACCAGCGAACTGGGCCCGTCGGCGCCGATCACCTGGCGCGCGCGGTACTCGACCGGCGCGCCGTTCTGCCGGGCGTGCACCAGGACGTGGTCGGCCCTGTCCTCCAGCCCGGCAAACGAGGTCCGGTCGTGTACCTCGGCGCCGCTGCGCTGGATCGCCCAGTGGTCGGAATACTTGCGATGCAGGTGCGGCGTGGTGCCGTGGAAGAAATCCATGGGCATCGAGACCATGGACGGGAAATGGAAAGTCACGCCGCGGCAGGCGGTCGGCTCGTGCAGGGTCTCCGGCGGCAGCGGGCCGAAATTCTCCAGCAGAAAGCGATGCCCGCGCGGCGACAGGATGCCGCTGCAGATCTTGTGCCGCGGCAATTCCTTGCGCTCCAGCACGACGGTCTCCAGCCCGGCATCGACCAGCCGCTTGGCGGCGGCGGCCGCCGCCAGACTGGCACCGACGATCACGACATCAACATTGCGCATGCGGTGTTTCCTTGTGGACCAGCTTCAATCTTGCGCCAACTCGGCGAGGTGCAGCACCGGAATGTCGCAGACGCGCTCGAAGGCGGCGCGATCGGCGAGGCTCTCGACCACGATGCGCTGCGGCGCGCGCCCCTGCAGCATCAGCCGGACCTGCGTCGCATCCGCGTCGGCCAGCGGCCCGGCCAGGCGCGGCAGGGCCTGCGTCAGGGCCGGTATCGCGATGCGCTGCAAATCGAGATTCAGCGCGCAGCCGGTTTCGGCCTGCAGGCGATCGTAGTAGGCAACCAAGCGCTCGTAGTCGGCATGGTAGGCGCGCGGCTCGATCACGTAAAAGTCGGTGCTGGCGAGACGGCGACGGATAGTCGTCAGGCTGGCCAGCGCCTCGCCCAGGCTTTGCAGCCGCGCGCCGGGCAGCCAGCGCCGCAAAGCCGCCAGCAACAGGCCGTCGCCGACCGCCAGCGTGCGTCCGGACAGGCGGTCGAGGAAGCGCCGGCGTCGCGCGGGCGAAATTTCGCCGCCGGTTTCGAGTGCCAGCGCAATATCGGCACCGTCATCCGCGGCGCAGGCGTAGCCGAGCAGCGCCTTGACGCGCGCCAGCAGCACGGGATGCGCGCGCAGGGCCGGGCCGGGCAGGAACAGCGCGCCGGCCGCAGGCGCTTCGGCAGCGGCCGCCGCCTGCGCGAACTTGGCCTGCAGCGCGTCCAGTGCCTGCCGGTAAGGCAGGGCAGGCGACAGATCCCGCCGCAGTTCCATGACCATGGCGGACAGGCCGATGCCTTCCGGGCACACGGGATCGCAGGCGCCGCACAGCGAGCAGGCTTCCAGCGGCGCTGCCAGTTCGGCCGCCGTCGCGCCGCACAGGCGGGCCTTGGCCAGGCCTTCGGGGCTGAAGCGCGGATCGCGGTGCTGGCGCCACATCGGGCACACCAGCCGGCACAGGCTGCAGCCGCTGCAGCGCGCATGGTCGAGGGGGGTGGCGGTGAACATCAGAAAATCACGTCGCGGTTGAGGATCATGGCCGGATCGGCCTTACGCTTCATGGTCAGGTGCCGGTCTACCAGCGCGTCGCCGAAGACGCGCCGGATGTAGCCTTTCATCATGCCGCCGAAGCGGTAATAGCTGGCGCCCAGATCGACGCCGATGTCGTAGATCGCATTCTTGAAGGCCTGGAAATGGTCGCGGCTGTAGACCTCGCCCTCGATCATCGGCTCGAACTCGCAACCATAGGCCCAGCCTTCCGCGTCCGCCGGCACGCAGGACATTTCGTAGTGCGGCCGGTGCTCGGGCCGCAGCTTGATGCCGACGCAATACAGCGTGTAGTGCCGAAAATACTTGCGGCAGACTGCGTTGCCGCGCTCCACGGCTTCGACGAACTTGTCGGCCGGCGCCGCCAGATCGGGGATCACCATGTTGCGCGAGCCCCAGTGCTTCCATACCGCACGCGAAAACACCACGCTGCGGTCATGCATCTTGCCCTCGCGCAAGTATTCGGGCCGGCGGAACTCGGGAAATACCGCCTGCTTGCGTTGCAGCAGGTAGAGCGCCTCGCCCGCCTTCCAGGGGCGCAGGGCGTAGTGCCCGAGCATGCACAGCGCGAAGCCGAACTCGCCGTGGCCGCGTAGCCGCGCTTCCCAGTCCCTGCGGAACGCCGCCTCGCGCTCGTCCGAGTCGAAGGCGACCAGCAGGTTCACCGCGCAATCCATGATGGTGAGGATGCCCGAGTAGTCGCTGGCATCGTTGCGGTCGAGCATCTGCAAGTCCTCGATCGCGGTGCGTAGCGAGGAGTAGTAGTAATAGTGCATGGACAGCGGCGTGTAGCAGCGGATGCGCAGCGTTGCCTCGGTGATCACGCCGAACTGGCCGTAGCCGAGGATCACGCGCTGGAACAGTTCCGCATTTTCGGTATCCGAGCACTCGACGATCTCGCCGGTCGGCGTCACCACCTGCAGCGACAGCGCCTGGTCGGCGCTGCAGCCGAGCCGCGCCGAATTCACGTCGATGCCGCCGACGCCCAGCGTACCGCCCACCGAGGAGGTCAGGTTGAGCGGCGCCGACAGGTAGTCCAACTTCTCGCGGCGCAATTCCTCGGCCAGGCTGTGCCAGTAGATACCGGCCTCGACGCGCACAGTCAGCGCCGTCGCATCGATGGACAGCACCCGGCTCATGCCGGTCATGTCGAGCAGCACGCCGCCGTAAGCCACCGATTCGCCTTCGGTGGTCAGGCCACCGCCACGCACCGTGACCGGTACCCGGTGCGCCTGCGCCGTCTTGAGCAGCGCGGCGACCTCACCGGCGCTGCGCGCGATCACTACGCCATGCGGCTGGCCATAAGCGGTGCCACCAGCATCAATAACATACACACCACAGACAACCCTGCCTTCGGCAAGCTCAACGCCGGCAATGCACAGATCGGCAACGAAGTCCTGCCAACCAGCAC
>JAXMJU010000331.1:0-6130 GCA_034376265.1 Sulfuritalea sp. | reverse complement strand
GCGCTCGGAGTCGGCCCAGGTCAGGTGCAGGGCGTTCACATAGTCTGCGGCACGCTCGCCGAACTGCGCCACCGGCCTGACGGATTTGGCGGCGTCGTGTTCGACGTAGGCCACCCAGGCCATCGGGAAACCGCCCGCTTCCACCACGACGCGGCACATGTCTTCCAGCAGGGCCACTTCCTCGGTGGCATGGACCAGGGTTTCATTGCAGCGGCTGAGGGTACGCAGGAAGCGGTTGCTGCGCTGGATCGCGCGCTCGGCAGCCTTGCGTGCCGTGATGTCGCGCGCGATCGTCGACACGCCGCTGATGCTTCCCGAGGAGTCGCGGATCGGCGACAGCGACAGCGATACCTCGATCAGGCGGCCATCGCGGCGCATGCGCACGGTTTCGTAATGCGCGACGCTCTTGCCGCCCCTGACCGCGTCGAGCAGATCGACCACCTCCTGTTGACGATCGTCCGGCGCCAGTTGATTTACCGGCTTGCCGACGATTTCGGCGGCGGCGTAGCCGTACATTTTCTCGGCGCCGCTGTTCCAGGTCGTGATGCGTCCGTCCGTCGCCTTGCCGATGATGGCATCTTCCGAGGATTCGACGATTGCGGCCAGTTCGCGGCGCAATGCCTCGGCCCGGTGCCGTTCGGAAATGTCGCGCACGATGCCCGTGGCATGCAATTGGCCGTCGATCGCCACCGAGGAAATCGACAGTTCGACCGGAAACTCCTCGCCGCTCTTGCGCAGGCCCGACATTTCCAGGGTGTGTCCGACCACCGGCCCCTGGCCGGTGGCGCAGAAGCGGTCCCAGCCCTGACGTATGGATTGCTGGTAGCGTGCCGGCGCCAGCAGTCGATGCAGCGATTGGCCGACGGCTTCCGCCGCGCTGTAACCGAACATGCGTTCCGCCGCAGGGTTCCAGTAGGTGATCGATTCGCTCTGGTCGACCGTGATCAGGCCGTCCTGTGCCGATTCGGCGATTTTGCGAAAACGCTCCTCGCTGGCCGCCAGTTCGGTCTCGGCGCGGCGGCGCAAGCGGCGCTCCGCCGCTTCCTGCAAGGCACGGCTGACCGCCGGCGCGAGCTTGCCGAGACGGTCCTTGATGACATAGTCCGCCGCACCCTGATGCAGGGTTTCGATCGCGAACTCCTCGCCCATGGCGCCGGAGACGAATATGAAAGGCACGTCCGGCGCCCGTTCCACGGCGATGGCCAGCGCTTCCAGGCCGTCGAAGGCCGGCAGCCGATAGTCGGCGAGAATCATGTCGGGGCGGAATTCCGTAAGCGCCGCAACGAAGGCGTCCCGGGTTTCCACGCGCAAGGGCGAGAACTCGACGCCGGCCTTGTGCAGCGCACGCGTCGCCAGCTCGGCGTCGATCGGTTCGTCTTCCAGCAGCAGAATTTTCAATCCTTCCGTCATTGCGGTTCACTCGTTGGGTATTTTGTTCAGCAGCAGCCAGTAAAGGCCCAGTTCGCCGACCACCTTGACGAACTCGTCGAAGGAGACGGGCTTGGTGATGTAGCTGTTGACGCCGAGCCGGTAGCACTCGTCGACGTCGACGTCCTCCTTCGAGGAGGTCAGCACCACCACCGGTATGGTCCGCGTGCGCTCGTCGTTCTTCAGCCGCCTGAGCACCTCGACGCCGCTGATGCGCGGCAGGCGCAGGTCGAGCAGGACCACCTTGGGCTGGCGGGCCTGGTCGCGATCGGCGTAGGCGCCGGTGGCGAATACGAAATCGAGCGCTTCGGCACCGTCCTTGACCCAGACCAGGTTATTCACCAGGCAGTTCTTCTTCAGGGCGCGGATGGTCAGTTCGGCGTCGGCTGCCGTGTCTTCGACCAGCAGGATTTCCAGTTCATCGTTGCGTTGCGTCATTTGCGACCTCTTCTGCGGGCAAGGTAAAACTGATGGTGGCGCCGACGTCGACCTGGCCTTCGGCCCAGACGCGGCCGCCATGGCGGCCGACGATGCGCCTGACCATGGCCAGGCCGGTGCCGCTGCCTTCGAACTGTCCCACCGGATGCACGCGCTCGAAGACCTGGAACAGCTTATTCACGTATTGCATATCGAAGCCCACGCCGTTGTCCTTGACGTAATAGAGGACCCGATCGCCCTCGCTGCCGCCGCCGACTTCGATCACCGCCAGCGGCCGCGGCTGGGTGAACTTGACCGCATTCGACAGCAGGTTCGTCAGCAGGCGGCGGATCATGGTGCGGTCGCCCCACAGCGGCGGCGGATTCTTCAGCACCAGCTGCAGCTTGCGGTCCGGCACCGAGGCCCGCAGTTCCTCGAAAATCTCCAGGACCAGTTGCGCGACGTCCACCGGCCCGAAATTCATCGGGCGTCGACCGAGACGCAGGAACTCGAGCAATTCGTCGATCAAGCGGCCCATGCGCACCGTATTCACCTGCACCACGTCGAGCAGGCGCAAGCCTTCACTGTCGAGAGTCGCGGCATGTTCATCGCCCAGGATGCGGGCGAATCCGGCAATTGCACGCAAGGGTGTGCGCAGATCGTGGGAAATCGAGTACGAAAAATCTTCGAGTTCCTTGTTGGCGGCCTCCAGCTCGGCAGTGCGCTTCGCCACGCGCTGTTCGAGCTCGGTGTTCAATTGGCGTACCGTGGCCTCGGCCTGGACGCGCTCGGTGATGTCGCGGTTGTTGGCGCGGCGCCCCATGAACTTGCCGTCGCGGCCGTACACGGCGCGGCAGCCGTGGGCGATCCAGCGCACCTCGCCGTCGCGGCGGACGATGCGGAAGTCCACCCCGGCTTCGTCCCTGGCGGCGATGTCGCCCTGATGCCCGGCCATCAGGTGGGCATCGTCGGGATGGATGATCCGGTAGAGCAGATCGGGCTGTGCCAGGAATTCGGCCGGGGCATATCCGGTCACCCGTTCGCACGAAGGCGACATGAACAGGATTTCCCGGCCTGGGCCTTCCCAGTACTCCCAGTCGTAGGTGTAGTCGGCGACGGTGTGGAATTTTTCCTCCTCGCGCGCCAGTTCCCGCGTGGCGGCCAACTGGTGCTTCCAGTTGCGGTAGATCAGCCAGGACGAAATCAGCGTCGTCAGGAAAAACAGCGCAACCATCGCGGCGGTGTTGGCCGCCTGACTCCGCCACTGCGCCATGTATTCGTCGGTCGCCCGGCCGACCACGACGTAGAGGGGAAAACCGGCGACGCGGCGCACGGCGAATTTCCGTTCGACGCCATCGACCGTGTCTGCCGCAATATAGCTGCCGGCATCCCCGCCGGCCTGGATCAGTGCCTGCAACTCGGGCACGGCGAGTTTTTGGCCAATCACCTTGTCGGGCTCTGCCGGAATCGGCGAGAGCGCGAAGATCCTCAGGTCCCTGTCGCGCAGGGAGGCCGACCCACGCCGGCCGACATCGACGGCGGCAAGCATGTTGGCCAGGTGATCCACCGACAGATTGGCGTAGACCACGCCGCCGAAGGATCCGTCCGGCAGATGGGTGGCGCGTGACAGGGGGACCGCCCAGCGCTGGTCGAGGCGCGCGAATACCGGGTTGGCGATCACCAGCCCGGTTCCCGGATTGTCGCGCTGGCGGATGAAGTATTCGCGGTCCGCGTTGTTTTGCCGAGCCGCCGGCTGCACGCCCATCCCATGCGCGACGATACCGTCGGCATCGGTCGTGCGCAGACTGAAAATCGCGGGCAGGCGCCCCTGCTGCCGCGCCAGAAAGGCATTCAGCAGCGGTCCGTCGATGCCGCCGTCGGCAAGCTGGCGCTGCACTTCGTCCACCGTCGCAAGCAATGCCAGGTCGATCCTGTCGATGTGCCCGGCAATGCCCTGTGCCAGCAGGTCCGACAGGTTCTGCGCGGCAAGTTCGGCCCGCTGCTGCGATTGCGCATGGCTTTCATAGAGCGAAAAGGCCACGACGCCGAACACCAGCAGGTTGATCAGGGCAAAACCCGCCTGCATCCAGCGCACGAAGGCCGCGGATGAGGTCGCCGTTTGCGCCAGGCGCGAGGGGCCGCCGCCCAACGGCGGGCTCATCTTGCCGGCTCCTTGCCGCGCGGCAGGGTGAAATGAAGCGTCGCGCCTTCATCGACCTTGCCTTCGGCCCAGACCCGTCCGCCGTGGCGGGTGATGATGCGCTTGACGATGGCCAGGCCGATGCCGGTCCCCTCGAACTGTTCCGTGCCGTGCAGGCGCTGAAAGGCGCCGAACAGCTTGTCGACGTATTGCATGTCGAAGCCGACGCCGTTGTCGCGCACCCAGTAGTGGTTTTCATCGCTGCCGCCTGCGCTGTCGCCGGCGATTTCGATCCGGGCCTGCGGGCGCGGCGCGGTGAATTTGATCGCGTTCGCAATCAGGTTGGTCAGCACCTGCCGGATCATCGCCCGATCGCCGCGCGCCGTCGGCATCGCGCCGAGTTCGAGCAGCAGCCTGCGCTCGGGAACCGCGGCCTGCTGCTCGTCGAACACCGATTGCGCCAGCAGCGCCAGATCGAAGTCGCTGCAGCCCATGTCGCGGCGGCTCATGCGCGAGAAGCTCAGTATGTCGTCGATCAGCTGGCCCATGCGCTGGCTGTTCTCGCACACCACGCCGAGCAGGCGCCGGCCCTCGGCATCGAGCTTGTGCTCGTAATCCTCGACCAGGATGCGCGAGAAACCGTCGATCGCACGCAAGGGTGCCCGCAGGTCGTGCGAAACGGAAAAGGCGAAGGCCTCCAGTTCCTTGTTGGCGGCTTCCAGTTGAATGGTGCGCGCCGCGACTCGCTGTTCCAGTTCCTGGTTGAGGGCGCGCACCTGCTCTTCGGCGCGCTGGCGCTCGGTGATGTCGTGCACCGTGCCCAACGAGCGTATGGGCTTGCCGTCCGGCGCGTAGTGGGTCTCGCATTTTTCATTGACGTACTTGACGCGGCCGTCCTGCATCAGCAGGCGATGCACGATGTCATAGGGTTTCCGGTTCGCCACGGAGTCGGTGAAGGCCTGATTGACCATGGCCCGGTCGTCGGGATGGATCGCCGCGAGAAAGGCTTCGTAGGAGGCGCCGAATTGCGCCGGGTCGATTTCGAATATCCGAAAGATCTCCGGCGACCAGGTCAGCACGTTGCCGACCAGGTCGAGTTCCCAGTTGCCCAGATGGGCGATGCGCTGGGCTTCCGCCAGACTGGATTCGCTGCGACGCAGGACGTCTTCCGCCGCCATGCGTTCGAGTTCGCGGCGATGGCTGCGCAGTGCCACCAGACCGATCGCCAGCAGGCCGATCAGCCAGCCGGCGGAATGGCTGAGCAGCAGATGGCGTTTGGTCCGGCTGGCGGCCTCGTAGAAGGGTTCCAGGGACAGCGAGACGACGATCCCGCCGCGCACTTCGCCGGCCTTGTAGCCCTGGCGGCCGTGGCATTTCAGGCAGCCCTGCTCGGTGTAGAAGGGTTTCATCACGCGCAGGTGCGGCACGCCACCGATGTGGTCGACCGCCGACACCTCCTGCACGCCCGCCTCGAAGCGCAACAGCGCCGCGCGTTCCCATTGATCCGGGGTGTTGAGCGGATTGAGCGGACGCAGACTGACGATGCGCCCCTTCTCGCCGAACGGCCCGGCGAAATGCGTCTGCACCTCGCGCAGCATGTAGGCCGGATTCATCAGCGTCAGTTTCATGCCGGTGGTCGTCACCACGTCGCGCTCCGGTGTGCTCGCAAGGTAGGGATTGGGCGGCGTCTTCTCGGTCGGCGGCACATAGACCCCGCCGTGGGAGGTGGCCCAGGCGCGGAAGGCCAGGTCCTTGCCGATATAGGCGGAGGCCTCGTGGTGGGCAATTTCGAGCACCTGGCGTTCGCTGTCCTGCAGGTACCAGGCGATCGACCCGGCCGAAATCGCCATCCAGGCGACCGCGGCGAACAGCGCATGGCGAATCACGGCGGACGAGCGAAAAATATCCCACCGATGTCTATTCATTGCCGTGCTTCCGTGGCCGATTGGAATCAAAACCATACACTTGTTATGAAGTCGCAAGGGCCGGCAATCGCGGAGGTTTGATCTAGCGCAAAAGCCGCCGGGCAGGCGCGGGACGCGGCATCCCGCACCGGGGCTGCGGAGTGCGCGCGGATTCGCGTGCTATGCTTTTTCGGATATCAATTCAGCGGGACGAATCATGGCCGGCTCATGGGGTTGCCCA
>JAXMJU010000330.1:0-5814 GCA_034376265.1 Sulfuritalea sp. | reverse complement strand
GCGCCGAAGTTCATGCATTCGGGGTATTGCCAAAATAGATGTTTGCAGGGAGGCGAGTCCCGCCTCCGAGGACCGGGCTCGTCCAACAAACGGTTCAGATCGTGGCTCGCTTCGCGATCACGATCTAACCTTATTCGTTAGCCAAGTCGTCGCGTCGCATGATGGCTTATTTCGTCCTGCTGAAATCCGGCGTGCGTTTTTCCTTGAAGGCGGTGATGCCTTCGCGTGCGCTCTCGATGCAGGCCGAGAGGCCGAAGGCCTTGTAGCCGACTTCCAGCGCCGCGGCAAAGCTCTGCGCCGCGGCGGCTTCGAGAATGGCCTGTTCCATGAGATCGATGCACTCGCGGCTGAGTACCTGGCCGCTGGCGGCGCGGGCTTCCACCGGCTCGATGCTCACCGTCACCGGCGCGTCGCCGATCGGTTTGACCTTGCCGGCGAGGGCGTCCACGCGCGCCACGGCCAGCGCGATCAGTTGCTCGTAGTTGTCGGCCAGCGCATCAATGATGCCCAACTCATGGGCGTGGCTGGCCTTGAGGCGTTCGGCGGTGCGCAGCATGGCGTTGAAGGTCGGCGTCGCGTGCGGCCAACGGCGGTAGGGCACCACCATGGCGCCGATGCCATGGACGATGCCCAACGTGACTTCCGGCATCTGGATCCAGGCGCGCTTCAGGGCGACGATGCTGTGGCAGCGCGCGGCGAGTTCGAAGCCGCCGCCCAGCGCGATGCCGTTGAGCGCCGCGACCACCGGCTTGTTCATCCGGTCCAGATGCACCAGCAGGCGCGAGCAGTCGCGCGCATATTGTTCCGAAGCCGGCGCGTCGCCCAGCATGTCGACGAAGCGGCCGATGTCGCCGCCAGCGCAGAAGGCGCGCGTGCCGTAGCCGGTGAGGACGAAGCCGGCGACCTTGGGGTCGTTCTCGAAGCGGCGGATGACCGAGAGGATCTCGTCGTTCATCTCGTCGTGCAGCGCGTTCATGGCTTCCGGGCGGCGCAGGGTGATGACTTTGACGTCGCCCAGATCATCGACCAGGATGTGGCGCAGGAAGCCCTGATAGTCGGCGAAGGGTTGCTGCGGCATCGGCATGCCGGGGCGCTCCTTGCGCAGGCGCAGCAGCGCGTTGCCGCTGGTGGGTTCGCCCAAGGTACGCATCAGGTCGAGCGGGCCGTTCTTGAAGCCCAGGGCCAGGCGGCAGCCGAGGTCGAGATCGGCGGAGTCGCCGATCTTGCGGTCGACGATGTCCACGCTTTGCGAGAACAGGATGCCGAGCAGACGCTCGCGCACCGCCTGCGTGGTGTCCGCTGCGACCTCGACGCGCTTGCCGGGCGATACCGTGACCCAGGTATCCACCGAGCGGAATACCGGGGCCGGGCGGTAGTGTTCGCCTTCCATCTCTGCCTGCAGCGTGTTGGTCTCGGTGATGATCGGATTGCCGCGCGCCAGGTTGAGCACGAAGAAAGGGCCGGCGTGCACGAACTCGGCGGCGACGCTGTCGACTTCGGCGGCCGTGGCGCAATCGAGCAGCAGCGCGGATTCGTTGCACCAGTTGTCGAAGATGCGGTCGAGCATGAAGCAGGCGACGTCGGCCGTCACCAGCGGCACCTTGCCGGTCATGCAGAAGGTCCAGCGCAGGTACTCGACCACGGCCGGATCGGTCTGCTCCCAGCGGATGACTTCGACAGCAGGGTTGCGCCAGGCCGGGGCGAAGAAGTGCGTCACCGTGGCGCGGCCCTGGTGCTTCAGCTCCGAGAAAATCTGCGCTGCCGGCAGCGAACTGGTGTTCGAAGTGATCAGCGCGTCGGGGCGCACCACGGCCTCGATCTGGGCGAAGATCCTGCGCTTCAGCGCCAGGTTTTCGGTGGCGGCTTCGATCACCCAGTCGCAGTCGGCGATATCGGCGTAGTCTAGCGTGCCGACCAGATTGGATGTCACCGCGGCGGCATCGGCCTCGCTCATCTTGCCGCGCGCCACGGCCTTGCGCGAATACTCCTGGAAGCGCAGCAGCGCCGCATCCACGGCCTTTTGCGAAACATCGACCAGATACAGCTTGAGGTCCGGCAGGGCGCTCTTGAGGTAATAGCCGATGTCGGGGCCGATGGTGCCGGCGCCGATCACGGCGACGGCGCGTGGCAGGGGGCGGGCAGGGGTGGCGAGCAGGGGATTGGCGAAGCAGGCGGTCATGGTCGGTTCCTGTGTATGCGGTATACAAAGAATTATCCGATATTCTCGCCGCGCGCACAACTCGGCTGGCAGTGCAAAGTCGGCCGTGGGCCGCGCATCTCCTCCCCCTTCAAGGGGGAGGCCGGGAGGGGGATGGGGCAGGTATCCGCAGCAATTCCCCCCCCATCCCCACCCTAGCCCTCCCCTTGAAGGGGAGGGGTGATGCGCTGTGTCAGGCGGCCGGCCAGTGCGGGGTGGCGATGCCTTCGCCCAAGTCCGCCGCGACCAGGCGGCGGCGCACTTCCAGCAGTTTCTCGATCAGCGCCGGCTCGGCGCGCGCGTAGGCGTCGGCATCGGGCGTGCGCTTGACCACTACGCCGAGCAGTTCGGTGATGGCGTTGCCGATCGAGTTCTGGCTGATGGTGACGATCAGCCTGCCTGCGTCGTTGCGGTAGATCAGTTGCTTGAAGGCCGGCTGCCAGCGGATCGCATTGGCATAGCGGGCGTCCTTGATGCAGCGCTCGCGCACCATCTTGGCGGTCTTGAGGAAGTCGTTGTCGAACTGCAGCCGGGCCTCCACTTTCTCGGGGAAATGGATGTCGCGCGGCAGCGGCGCGTTGCGCGTCGACACTTGGGTGAAGAAGGTGCGGTAGAAGTCGATGAAGCCTTTCAACAGCGTGTCGTATTCCTTCCAGAAACGCACTTCCTTCAGCGCCGCCGCGCCGCCCTGGACTTCCCAACTCGGCAGGCCTTGCGGATAGCCGGTGAGCGCGATGCGGCCGGATTCCTCGGTGCAGGGTTTGAGGATCAGTAAATCGAGTTCGGCAAAGAAGGCGCGGTACACGTCGCGCATATGGGCCTGGAACAGCGAGTGCTGGCCGCCGTCGGTCAGGTTCGGGTTGTCGGCGTCGGCCAGCGGCGCTTCGCGCAGCTGTCGCTGGTCGAAGACGATGAAGTGGTTGTGCAGCATGCGGATGCTCGGCACGCCGGGCGAGGTCAGCGGCCAGGTGGCGTCGAGGCTGGCTTCACCGGCCAGCACCAGGTGCCGTGCCGGGTCGGGGTAGCGTTCCAGCATGAACTCGACGATGACCTGGTTCATGCGGTTCCAGACGTTCTTCACCGCGTCCGGCACCTGGGTGCGGCGTACCGGACGCCCGAGCGGATCGAGGATCGCCTGCGAGGTGTCGTAGATGATCGAGCAGTCGAACTCGTTGCTGTGGCCGAGCGCCTTGCGATACAGCAGCAGGCCCTCGGGGTTCTTCAGCAGTCCGTTGTTGTGCACCAGGTCGGCGAGGTTCTCGGCGCTGTTGAAGAACTCGTTGGGTTTCATGCCCTCCGGCACGTCGAGCGGGATGGGGCGAAAGGGAGTGACGATCTCCCTGGGACCGGGCTGCATGGGCAGGTGCTCCGAAACGGGTTTCTATCGGTATTGCAGGAGATCGATGGCGCAAGGCCGGGCCGGTTCAGCCGGTCCGGCCCACGAGTTCAGGCGGCGGCTTTCTTCTGGCTGTCGAAGAGTGTGACGACCGCCGCGGCCACTTGCTGCGAGGCGTCGGGATAGGCGCCGTGCTCCAGCATCTGCAGCGCCTTGTCGCGTTCTCCCTGCTGGGCGATGCTCAGCACCTCGCCGGCGCAGCGATGGAAATGGGCGTGGCGCGACTTGAGCACCGCGAAGGTCGGCGTATTGCCGAAGCGTTCGCCGCCGATGCCATTGAGCCAGTATCCCAAGGGACACACGTCGTCGCGGGAAACGTTTTCGACCCGCAGGTTTTCCCGGCTTTCGCCCTTGATGTAGTCGCGCAGGCGCGCCTTCCATTTGAGATGGGAGTCGATCGCCTCCTTGCCGTCGGAGGCAAGGATGAACATGCGCGCCAGCAGCATCTTGACCCGCTCCGAGGCCTTGATGTAGTCGCCGCCCTGCAGCAGCTTGCTGGCGTTGGCGGTGTCGCCGACCTGGGCTGCCGCCAGCACCTCGCCGGCGCAGCGGTGGAAGTGGGCATGGTGGGCTTTCATGTCGAAGAAGGTTTCGGAATAGCCGAACTTCTCGCCGCCCATGTCGTAAATCCATTTGCCGAGCGGGCACTGGTCGTCGCGCGAAACCACCTCGACCTTGAGCTGCTCGGTGCTGGTGCCGTTGATATAGGCCTCCAGGCGCACCTTCCATTTCATGTGGGCGTCGACCGCCGTCTTGAAATTGAGGCCGGCGACTTCCGCCCCCTTTTCGTCTGCTCCCGGCGGCGCGGCGGCGGACGGCGTCGCGGCGGATTTGTCTTCGCCCTGCATGATGCTCTTGAACCAGTCCAGCATGCCCATGGTGCTTCCCCCCCCCGATTTTTTTTGAGTCTAGCAGCGGCAAAATTGCGTCCGCTAGATTCCTCATATTAGGTCATAAACATTACTGACGGTACGGATTACGGGCACCCCCCCATCGTCCATCGGGCGTGTGCCTGCGGCCGGGCAAGAGTTGGCGTTGGCGCCACGGCGCCGGCGTTCAGGCCAGCAGTTCGCGCAGCCGCGTCTTCAGTACCTTGCCGGTATTGTTCTTGGGCAGGGCGTCGACCACGACGTAGCGCTTGGGCCGCTTGAAGCGGGCGATGTTGGCCAGGCACAGGGCGTCGAGCTCGGCGCTGTCGGGCGCCGCGCCGCGGGCGACGATGAAGGCGATCACGATCTCGCCCCATTCGGCGTCGGCCTGGCCGACCACCGAGACTTCGCTGACTGCCGGGTGGCGCAGCAGCACTTCCTCGACTTCGCGCGGATAGATGTTGGAGCCGCCGGATATGATCACGTCCTTGCTGCGATCCTTCAGCGTCAGGAAGCCGTCCGCGTCCAGGCTGCCGACGTCGCCCGTGTGCAGCCAGCCGTTGCGCAGAGTTTCGGCGCTGGCCGCGGGATTGTTCCAGTAGCCGGCCATGACCGTGTCGCCGCGCACCAGGATTTCGCCGATCTCGCCGGCGGGCAGCGGATTGTCCTCGCTGTCGGCGACCATGACTTCGACGCCGGTGAAGGCGTGGCCGACCGAGGCCAGGCGCTGCTCGTAATGCGGATGGGCGCTGTCGGCATGCAGGGCCTTGCCGAGACAGCTGATGGTCATCGGCGATTCGCCCTGGCCGTAGATCTGCACCAGCTTGTTGCCGAAGCGGGCGAGCGCCGCCTTGCAGTCGGCGACGTACATCGGCCCGCCGCCGTAGACGATGGTCTTCAGCCCCGAGCCGTCGGCCGCGCCGGGATGATCGACCAGGCGCTTGACCATGGTCGGCGCGGCGAACATCGTCACGCCGCGATGCACCTGCAGCAGTTGGTGGATCTCCGCCGGATCGAAGCCGCCGGATTCGGGTATGACGTTGAGGCCGCCATGGGCGACGTGGGGCAGCATGTAGAAGCCCGAGCCGTGCGACATCGGCGCGGCGTGGATGATGGCATCGCCCGGCGCGATGGCGTCGACGTCGGAAAAGTAGTTGAGCAGGGCCGCCATCAGGTTGCGGATGGTCAGCGTCACGCCCTTGGGCCGGCCCGTGGTGCCGCTGGTATAGAACAGCCAGGCGGCAGCCTCGGCCGCGCGCGGCGCGACGGGCAGCGGCGTCGCCGCGCACAGCGCCGCGTAGCCGGGGCCGTCGGCATCGACGACTTGCTCCAGCGCGCCGCCGGCCAGCGCG
>JAXMJU010000329.1:0-25815 GCA_034376265.1 Sulfuritalea sp. | reverse complement strand
AGCTTGGCTCGCTACGCTCGATTGTCATGGGGCGCGTTGTCCGGGCGCATTAATCGCAAGGGATCAGCGCATGAGTATCGAAGGCGTTCTGCAGGAAGGCTTCGTCACCACGTCGCTGGACAAGATCATCAACTGGACTCGCACCGGTTCGATGTGGCCGATGACTTTCGGTCTGGCCTGTTGCGCGATTGAAATGATCCACGCCGGTTGCTCGCGCTACGACCTCGATCGCTTCGGCATCGTGTTCCGCCCGAGCCCTCGCCAGTCCGACGTGATGATCGTTGCCGGCACGCTGACCAACAAGATGGCGCCGGCGTTGCGCAAGGTTTACGACCAGATGGCCGAGCCGCGCTGGGTGCTCTCGATGGGTTCCTGTGCCAATGGCGGCGGCTACTACCATTACTCGTATTCGGTGGTGCGCGGCGTTGACCGCATCGTGCCCGTCGATGTCTATGTGCCGGGTTGTCCGCCGACGGCGGAGGCGTTGCTGTACGGCCTGATCCAGCTGCAGAGCAAGATCCGCCGCACCACTACCATCGCCCGCTGACCTGAGCCTATCCCATGAGCGTCAAACTGGAACGACTTTGCAGGCAACTTAAAGAAAGCTTCGGTGATCGGATCGGCGAACCGGTCCTGGCATTGGGTGAATTGACTGTCGTGGTGCCGGCCGGGAATTATCTCGACGTGATGCGCCAACTGCGTGACGACCCTGCTTTCCGCTTCGAGCAGTTGATGGATCTCAGCGGCATAGATTACTCCGCCTACACGGGCTATCAGGGCAAGCGCTTCGCGGCAGTCAGCCAGCTGTTGTCGATCACCCACAACTGGCGCCTGCGCGTCAGGGTCTTCGCGCCGGACGACGAATTTCCGGTGGTGCCGTCGGTCATGGACATCTGGAACAGCGCCAACTGGTACGAGCGCGAGGCCTTCGATCTGTTCGGCATCCATTTCGAGGGTCATGTCGACCTGCGCCGCATCCTGACCGATTACGGCTTTGTCGGCCATCCTTTCCGCAAGGATTTTCCGATTTCAGGTTATGTCGAAATGCGTTACGACCCCGAGCAAAAACGCGTGATCTATCAGCCGGTGACGATCGAGCCGCGCGAAGTAACGCCGCGCATCGTGCGCGAGGAAACCTACGGAAAAGGCGGCGGCCGTGGCTGACATCAAGAATTACACCCTGAACTTCGGCCCCCAGCATCCGGCGGCGCACGGCGTGCTGCGCCTGGTGCTGGAACTCGACGGCGAAGTCGTGGTGCGCGCCGATCCGCACATCGGCCTGTTGCATCGTGGCACCGAGAAGCTGGCCGAGACCCGCACCTGGCTGCAGACCCTGCCTTACCTGGATCGCCTCGACTACACCTCGATGATTCCCAGCGAGCATGCCTACTGCCTCGCGGTCGAGCGCCTGCTGGGCATCGAGGTGCCGATCCGCGCCCAGTACATCCGCGTCATGTTCGACGAGATCGCACGGATCAAGAATCACCTGCTCAACATCGGCACCCATGCGCTCGACATCGGCGCCATGACCATGGTGCTGTACACCTTCCGTGAGCGCGAGGATCTGTTCGACGTTCTCGAAGCCACTTGCGGCATCCGCATGCACCAGGCCTATTACCGGCCTGGTGGCGTCTATCGCGATCTTCCCGATCAGATGCCCAAGTATCAGGAAAACCGCTTCAAGAATGCGCAGACGGTCAAGGAACTCAACGAGGCGCGTAGCGGTTCGCTGCTCGACTTCCTTGAGGACTTCACCAACCGCTTCCCGGTCTATCTGAGCGAGTACCACACGCTGCTGACCGACAACCGCATCTGGAAGCAGCGTACCGTCGGCATCGGCGTCGTCAGTCCGGAACGTGCCCTGCAACTCGGCTTCAGCGGCGCGATGCTGCGTGGTTCGGGCATCGAATGGGATCTGCGCAAGAAGCAGCCCTACGAGGTGTATGACCGCATGGATTTCGACATTCCGGTCGGCGTCAATGGCGATACCTACGATCGCTACCTGGTGCGCATGGAGGAGATGTTCCAGGCCAACCGCATCATCAAGCAATGCATCGCCTGGCTGCGCAAGAATCCCGGTCCGGTGATCACCGACGACCACAAGGTGGCGCCGCCGTCGCGGGAAAAGATGAAGGGCAGCATGGAAGAGCTGATCCATCACTTCAAGCTGTTCTCCGAGGGCATGCACGTTCCGCCCGGCGAGGCCTACGTGGCGATCGAGCATCCCAAGGGCGAGATGGGCGTCTGGGCCGTGTCGGACGGCGCCAACAAGCCTTACCGCATCAAGCTGCATACCGCAGGAATTCCCCACCTGGCCGCCACGGATGAAATGTGTCGCGGCCACATGCTGGCCGATGCGACTGCCGTGATCGGCACCATCGACCTGGTTCTTGGCGACGTTGACAGATAGACCGCATGAATACCCAGAACACCCTGTTGAGTCCCGAATTGAGCGCTGAGTCTCTGCAGAAGATCGATCGGGAAGTGGCCAAGTACCCGGCAGACCAGAAGCAGTCCGCCGTCATGGCGGCGCTGGTGATTGCCCAGGACGAAAAGGGCTGGCTGTCGCAAGAGACCATCGCCGCCGTGGCCAGTTACCTGGGTATGGCGCCCATGGCGGCCTACGAGGTGGCGAGTTTCTACAACATGTACGACCTGCACCCGGTCGGAAAGTACAAGCTCACCGTGTGTACCAATCTGCCCTGCGCCCTGTCCGGCGGCGTCCATGCCGCCGACTACGTCAAGGAAAAGCTCGGCATCGATTTCAACGAGACCACTGCCGACGGCAAATTTACACTCAAGGAAGGCGAGTGCATGGGTGCTTGCGGCGATGCGCCGGTGATGCTGGTGAACAACAAGCGCATGTGCAGTTTCATGCTGCCGGAACAGATCGACAAGCTGTTGGCGGAGTGCAAATAAGATGGCCTTGATCGACACCATCAATCCGCTGCTTACCACCGGTTGGGCCAGGGGTGATGCCGGCTGGAGCCTCAAGGACTACGAAGCGCGCGGCGGTTACACGCAACTGCGGCGCGTGCTGGAAAGCAAGATGACGCAGGACGACCTGATCGCCGAGGTCAAGAAATCCGTGTTGCGCGGTCGCGGCGGCGCAGGCTTTCCGACCGGCCTCAAGTGGAGCTTCATGCCCAAGGCCGCACCCGAAAAATACGTCGTCTGCAATACCGACGAGGGCGAGCCCGGCACCTTCAAGGATCGCGACCTGATGCGCTTCGATCCGCACTCGGTGATCGAGGGCATGATCATCGCTGGCTATGCGGTCGGCGCCAAACTCGGCTACAACTACATCCACGGCGAAATCTTCGAGACCTACCAGCGCTTCGAGGAAGCCCTTGATCAGGCACGCGCCGCAGGTTATCTGGGCAAGAACATCCTGGGTTCGGATTTCAGCTTCGACCTGTTCGCGCACCACGGCTGGGGTGCCTACATCTGCGGTGAGGAAACCGGCCTGCTCGAGTCCATCGAAGGCAAGAAGGGCCAGCCGCGCTACAAGCCGCCCTTCCCGGCGAACTTCGGCCTCTACGGCAAACCAACCACGATCAACAACACCGAAACCTTTGCCGCGATCCCTTTCATTCTCGGCATGGGCGGCGAGGCCTACCTGAACCTGGGCAAACCCAACAACGGCGGCACCAAGCTGTTCTCCGTTTCGGGTCACGTCAATCGTCCCGGAAATTTCGAAGTGCCGATGGGTACGCCGTTTGCCAAACTGCTCGAAATGGCCGGCGGCATGCGTGGCGGGCGCAAGCTCAAGGCGGTGATTCCTGGCGGCTCTTCGGCTCCGGTATTGCCCGGCGATGTCATGATGGATTGCACCATGGATTACGACTCGATCGCCAAGGCCGGCTCGATGCTCGGCTCGGGTGCCGTGATCGTGATGGACGAGACGGTCTGCATGGTCAAGGCGCTGGAACGTCTTTCCTATTTCTATTTCGAAGAATCCTGCGGCCAATGTACCCCGTGCCGCGAAGGCAGCGGCTGGCTGTATCGCGTCGTGCATCGCATCGAGCACGGCCAGGGCCGGGCCGAAGATCTCGACCTGCTGAATCGCGTGACCGACAACATGATGGGCAAAACTATTTGCGCGCTGGCCGATGCTGCCGCTTTCCCGGTGCGCAGCTTCATCAAGCATTTCAAGAGCGAGTTCGAATACCACATCGAAAACAAGAAATGTCTCGTCGATCCTGAAATCCAGCGCATGGGTAGCGGTTTCTTCAAGGCAGGGGCAGCGTAATGGTCGAGATCGAGATCGACGGCAAGACCCTGCAGGTCGAGGACGGCAGCACTGTGATCGATGCCGCGCACAAGCTAGGCACCTACATCCCGCACTTCTGCTACCACAAGAAGCTATCCATCGCGGCCAACTGCCGCATGTGCCTGGTCCAGGTGGAAAAGGCGCCAAAGCCGATGCCGGCCTGCGCCACCATCGTCACCAACGGCATGAAGGTGTTCACCCATTCCGACCTGGCGGTCAAGGCGCAGAGGGCGGTGATGGAATTCCTGCTGATCAACCACCCGCTGGATTGCCCGATCTGCGACCAGGGCGGCGAGTGCCAGTTGCAGGATCTGGCGGTCGGCTATGGCGAATCCGCCTCGAAGTACGAGGAAGAAAAGCGCGTCGTCCCAGACAAGGATCTCGGTCCGCTGGTGTCGACCGACATGACCCGCTGCATCAACTGCACGCGCTGCATCCGCTTCACCGCCGAAATCGCCGGCTTCATGGAACTCGGCCAGTCCTATCGCGGCGAGCGCGCCGAGGTCATGCCCTTCATCGGCAAGACGGTGGATACCGAGCTCTCCGGCAACATCATCGATCTGTGTCCGGTCGGCGCGCTGACCTCCAAGCCCTTCCGCTTTTCGGCGCGCACCTGGGAACTGTCGCGGCGCAAGTCGGTGAGCCCGCACGATGGCCTGGGCAGCAACCTGATCCTGCAGACCAAGAACGACCGCGTGATGCGCGCGCTGCCGCTTGAAAACGAAGACATCAACGAATGCTGGCTCAGCGACAAGGAACGCTTTTCCTACCAGGGCCTGAATTCGTCGGAGCGGCTGACCAGGCCGATGGTGAAGCAGGGCGGCTCCTGGCGCGAAGTCGCCTGGAGCGTCGCCCTCGATTACGCCGCGCACGCGCTGCGCGACGTAGCCAAGACGCATGGCGGCACGGCAATTGGCGGCCTGCTGAGTCCGCACGCGACGCTGGAGGAAATGTATCTGGCGCAGAAACTGCTGCGCGGCCTGGGCAGCGAGAACATCGATTTCCGTCTGCGCCACAGCGACTTTTCGGCCGACGGCAAGCGCCAGGGAACCCCGTGGCTGGGTATGAAGATCGCCGATATCGGCCGTCTCGATCGCGTGCTGGTGGTCGGCTCCTTCCTGCGCAAGGATCATCCGCTGATCGCCCAGCGTCTGCGCCAGTCGGCCAAGCGCGGCGCTCAAGTCAGCATTCTGCACAGTGCCGACGACGATCTGCTGATCAAGCTTGCGACGTGCGCGATTGCCGCGCCCTCGCAGTTGCCGGCCGTGCTGGCCCAGATCGTCAAGGCAGTCTGTGCGCTGAAGGGCGTCAATGCCGATGCGGCGCTGGCTGGCGTCAGCGTCTCGGCCGAGGCGCAAGCCATCGCCCAGAGCCTGGCATCCGGCAGCGATGGTGGCAAATGCAGCGGCATCCTGCTCGGCAACTTCGCTCAGCAACATCCGCAGGCAGCGACGCTGCATGCGCTGGGCCGCCAACTGGCCGCCGCCCTCGGCGGCAGCTTCGGCTTCCTCGGCGAGGCGGCCAACAGCGTCGGCGGTTATGTCGCCAAGGCCGTGCCTGGCGCCGGCGGTCTCAACGCCGCTTCGATGTTGCAAGATTCGCGTCAGGCATATGTAGTGCTCGGCGCCGAAGCCGAACTCGATTGCGCCGACGGCGCCCAGGCGCTGGCCGCGCTGAGCAAGGCCGCTGTCACCGTGGTGCTGACGCCCTTCAAGTCGCCGGCCATGCTCGACTATGCGGCGGTGCTGCTGCCGGTCTCGCCCTTCTCGGAAACTTCCGGCACTTTCGTCAATACCGAAGGCCGCGCGCAGAGTTTCTACGCCGCCGCCAAACCGCTGGGCGAAACGCGTCCGGCCTGGAAGGTGTTGCGCGTGCTGGGCAATCTGCTGGCCCTGAACGGTTTCGAATTCAACAGCAGCGAGGATGTGCGCGCCGAAGTGCTGGGCGCTCAGACCGAATTCGTTGCCGGCCTCGACAACGGCATCAACGGCGTTGCGCCGAATCTCGGCGTGGCGGCGGGCGGCATCGAACGCCTGGCCGATGTGCCGATTCACTTTGCCGACCCGCTGGTGCGGCGCGCTGCGGCGTTGCAACTGGCGGCCGATGCCGCGGCTCCCGCCGCGCGCATGAATGCGGCGATGCTGGCCAGGTTTGGTCTGGCTGCAGGCGGCCAGGCAAGAGTTGGCGCTGGCGCCACGGCGAGCGTGACGCTGCCGGCGCAGCTCGATGCCGGCCTGCCCGACGGCGTGGTTCGCATCGCAGCGGCGCATGCCGCCACCGTCGCGCTGGGTTCGATGTGCGCGGTTCTGAGCGTGGAGAAGGCGTGATGGAAGCTACCGTCCTCAACTTGCTCGCGGCCGTCTTCGGTTCGCTGTGGGCGCCGATCTGGAGCCTGATCAAGCCGGTCTGGCCGCTGCTGTGGACCCTGGCCAAGATCGTGCTGATCATGGCGCCGCTGCTGCTGTCGGTGGCCTACCTGACCTTCTGGGAACGCAAGGTGATCGGCTGGATGCAGGTCCGCATCGGCCCCAATCGGGTCGGTCCCTGGGGTTTGCTGCAGCCGATCGCCGACGGCCTCAAGTTGTTCTTCAAGGAAGTCCTGTTCCCCACCGCCGCCGACAAGAAGCTGTTCGTGCTCGGACCGATCATGGCCATCGCACCGGCGCTCGCCTTGTGGGCGGTGATTCCGTTCTCGCCCGGCTGGGTGCTGGCCAACGTCGATGCCGGCGTGCTGTATCTGCTGGCGATCAGCTCGGTGGGTGTCTATGGCATCATCATTGCCGGCTGGGCCTCGAACTCCAAGTACCCCTTCTTCGGCGCCATGCGTGCTTCGGCGCAGATGATCTCCTACGAGATCTCGATGGGCCTGGCGCTGATCACCGTGCTGATGGTCTCGAACAGCCTGAACCTGACCGACATCGTCATGGCCCAGAGCAAGGGCCGCTTCGCCGGCTACGGGATTGACGTGCTTTCATGGAACTGGCTGCCGCTGCTGCCGATGTTCGCGGTCTACCTGATTTCCGGCGTCGCCGAGACCAACCGCGCACCGTTCGACGTGGTCGAGGGCGAATCGGAAATCGTCGCCGGCCACATGGTGGAATATTCGGGCATGGCCTTCGCGATGTTCTTCCTCGCCGAATACGCCAACATGATCCTGATTTCGGCGATGACCTCGATCTTCTTCCTCGGCGGCTGGTTGTCCCCGGTCGGCTTCATTCCGGACGGCTTCCACTGGATGGCGGCGAAGATGGCTGCGATCCTGTTCTTCTTCCTCTGGATTCGAGCCACCTTCCCGCGCTATCGCTATGACCAGATCATGCGTCTGGGCTGGAAGGTGTTTGTACCGCTGACGCTGATCTGGATTCTGGTGGTGGGCGTCTGGATGATGTCGCCGCTGACCATCTGGAAATAGGACCTGGAGATCACCATGGGTGCAAGAGATTTCATAGGGAGCCTGTTCCTCAAGGAACTGTTCAAGGGCATGGCGGTGACCGGTCGCTACATGTTCGCGCGCAAGATCACCATTCAGTATCCGGAAGAGAAGACGCCGCAAAGCAACCGCTTCCGCGGCCTGCATGCCCTGCGCCGCTACCCGAACGGCGAAGAGCGCTGCATTGCCTGCAAGCTGTGCGAGGCGGTATGTCCGGCGCTGGCCATCACCATCGAGTCCGCCGAGCGCGTCGACGCGAATGGGCAAACCTCGCGCCGCACCACGCGCTATGACATCGATCTGACCAAATGCATTTTCTGCGGCTTCTGCGAGGAAGCCTGTCCGGTCGACGCGATCGTGCAGACCCGCATTTTCGAATATCACGGCGAAAAGCGCGGCGATCTCTACTACACCAAGCAGATGCTGCTGGCCGTGGGTGACAAGAACGAAGCGCAGATCGCTGCCGACCGCGCCCAGGATGCCCCTTACAGATGAAAATGCAAATTAAACGCCCCCACCCCCCGACCCCCGCCCTGGCGGGGGTGAGTGTCAGCTCGCTGCGCGAGGATGTAACGGGGTACTCCGTTCATAGCGTTGAGCGTGTTTCACGCTAATCCAGCCATGGAATTCAAGACCCTACTTTTCTACCTCTTCTCCACAGTGACGGTGGTAGCCGCCTTGCGCGTGATCACGGCCCGCAATCCGGTGCATGCCGCGCTGTTCCTGGTGTTGGCCTTCTTCAACATGGCAGGGCTGTGGTTGCTGCTGCAGGCCGAGTTCCTGGCGCTGGTGCTGATCATGGTCTATGTCGGCGCGGTGATGGTGCTGTTCCTCTTCGTGGTGATGATGCTCGACATCAATATCGAGCGCATGCGCCTGGGCTTCTGGAAGAACCTGCCGCTCGGCGCGCTGGTCGGCCTGCTGCTGATCGGCGAGATGGCGGCGGTGCTGTCGGGCCGCTATTTCGGCCTGGCCAACCTGCCGGCGCACAACCTGCCGGCAAACTACAGCAACACCAAGGAACTGGCGCGGGTGCTGTACACCGAGTATGCCTATCCCTTCGAAATCGCCTCGGTCATCCTGCTGGTGGCCATCATCGTCGCCGTGATGCTGACGCTACGGCGGCGCAAGGACACCAAGGCCATGCATCCATCCGACCAGATTGCGGTCAAGGCCAAGGATCGCATGCGCCTGGTCAAGATGGCGCCGGAAGTCGAACTGCCCGCGCCTGCGGCACAACCAGGGGAAAAGGCATGATCTCGCTGTCGCACTACCTGATCCTGGGCGCCATCCTGTTTGCCATCAGCATCGTCGGCATCTTCCTCAACCGGAAGAACCTGATCGTGCTGCTGATGGCCATCGAGCTGATGCTGCTGGCGGTGAATCTCAACTTCGTCGCCTTCTCGCACTACCTCAACGACCTCTCGGGCCAGCTCTTCGTCTTCTTCATCCTTGTGGTGGCGGCCGCCGAGTCGGGCATCGGTCTGGCCATCCTGGTGGTGCTGTTCCGCAATCTGTCGTCCATCGATGTCGAGGATCTCGACACTCTGAAGGGCTAGTCGGACCATGGGCATGAAAACTCTCTATCTGCTGGTTCCCCTGGCCCCGCTGGCCGGCGCCATCCTCGCCGGCTTCTTCGGCAAGATCCTCGGCCGCACCGGCTCCCACGTCGTGACCATACTCGGCGTCGCGATATCCTTCGTGCTGTCGGTACTGATCTACCAGGACGTGCAGGCCGGCAATGTGTTCAACGGCGCGGTCTACACCTGGATGGAATCCGGCGGTCTCAAGCTCGAAATCGGCTTCCTGATCGATCCGCTGACGGTACTGATGATGCTGGTGGTCACCTTCGTTTCGCTCATGGTGCATGTGTACACCATCGGCTACATGGCCGAAGACCCCGGCTACCAGCGCTTCTTCAGTTACATCTCGCTATTCACCTTCTCCATGCTGATGCTGGTGATGGCGAACAACTTCGTTCAGCTGTTCTTCGGCTGGGAAGCGGTGGGCCTGGTTTCCTATCTGCTGATTGGCTTCTGGTACACGCGGCCGACGGCGATCTACGCCAACCTCAAGGCCTTCCTGGTCAACCGCGTCGGCGACTTCGGCTTCCTGCTCGGCATCGGCCTGATCGCCGCCTACGCCGGCAGCCTCGACTACGCCACGGTGTTCGCCAAGCGCAACGAACTGGCCCTCATCACCGCGGCGGTCACCGGCTGGCCGCTGATCACCGCCATCTGCATCTGCCTGTTCATCGGCGCCATGGGCAAGTCGGCACAGTTCCCGCTGCATGTCTGGCTGCCCGATTCGATGGAAGGCCCGACTCCGATCTCCGCGCTGATCCACGCCGCGACCATGGTCACCGCCGGTATCTTCATGGTCTCGCGCATGTCGCCGCTGTTCGAACTGTCCGACACGGCCCTGTCCTTCGTCATCGTGATCGGCGCCATCACCACGCTGTTCATGGCACTGATCGCCATCGTGCAGACCGACATCAAGCGCGTCGTCGCCTATTCGACGCTGTCGCAGCTCGGCTACATGACCATGGCGCTGGGCGCCTCGGCCTACTCGGTGGCGATCTTCCACCTCATGACGCACGCATTCTTCAAGGCCGTGCTGTTCCTCGGCGCCGGCTCGGTAATCATCGCCATGCATCACGAGCAGGACATGCGCAAGATGGGCGGCCTGCGCAAGTACATGCCGATCACCTACGCCACGATGCTGATCGGCGCCATCGCCAACGCCGGCCTGCCGCCCTTCGCCGGCTTCTTCTCCAAGGATTCGATCATCGAGGCCGTGCATCTGGCCCAGGTGCCGGGCGCCGGCTTCGCCTACTTCTGCGCCCTGGCGGCGGTGTTCGTCGGCGGCCTGTATTCCTTCCGCCTGATTTTCTTCACCTTCCACGGCAAGGAACGCTTCCGCGAGGCGGCGCACGACGCCCATGGCCACGATGCACACCATGATGACCACGGCCATCATGGTCCCGTCGAGCCGCACGAAACCCCCAAGGTAGTCACCGTGCCGCTGATCCTGCTCGCCATCCCGGCGATTGCCTCGGGCTGGCTGATCGGCTCCGTGCTCTATGGCAACTGGTTCGGCACCTCGATCACCATCGCCGAGGTGCACCAGGGCATGGCGACCATGGCCCACGAGTTCCATGGCGTGTTCGGCATGATGGCGCATGGCGTCACCACGCTGCCCTTCTGGCTGGCGCTGTCGGGTGCGGCCACCGCCTGGTACCTGTATATCGTGCGCCCGGACCTGCCGGCGGTGATCAAGCAGAAATCCGGAATTCTGGCGACCATACTCGAAGAGAAATACGGCTTCGACCGGTTCAACGACTGGTTCTTCGCCGGCGGCGCGCGCCTGCTCGGCCGCGGCCTGTGGAAGGGCGGCGACCAGGTCCTGATCGACGGCGTCATGGTCAATGGCTCGGCGGCCGCGGTGGGCTGGATTTCCGGACTGGTGCGCCTGTTCCAGACCGGGCGCATCTACCAGTACGCTTTCGGCATGATCTTCGGCGTCTTCGCGCTGCTGACGTTCTGGTTCGCCAGGGCCTGATGCAATGACACGCACACCGGTCTGATGGAATATTAATCCGATGAAATCGCAACTCCTGAGTCTCGCAATCTGGGTGCCGATCCTGGGCGCTCTGCCGGTGTTCTGGCTCGGCTCCGAGCGCCGCACGCTGGTGCGCTGGCTGTCGCTGGCCGTGGCGATCGCCGGTTTCCTGATCACCATCCCGCTCTATACCGGTTTCGACACCAGCACTGCCGGCATGCAGTTCTTCGAACAGGTGCCGTGGATCACCCGCTTCAACGTCCAGTACATGCTCGGGGTCGACGGCATTTCGATGCCCTTCATCCTGCTCAACAGCCTGATCACGGTATTGGTGGTCTTGGCCGGCTGGGAAGTCATCGAAGACAAGCAGGCGCAATACATGGGCGCCTTCCTCGTCATGTCCGGCCTCATGAACGGGATTTTCTGCGCGCTCGACGGCGTGCTGTTCTACGTCTTCTTCGAAGCCTCGCTGATTCCGATGTACATCATCATCGGCGCCTGGGGCGGCCCCAACCGCGTCTATGCCGCGATCAAGTTCTTCCTTTACACGCTGCTCGGCTCGCTGCTGATGCTGGTGGCCCTGATCTGGCTGTTCCTCGAATCCGGCGGCAGCTTCAACATCCTCGACTGGCACCATCTGCACATCGGCATGGCGCCGCAGATTCTGATTTTCATCGCCTTCCTGGTTTCCTTCGCGGTCAAGGTGCCGATGTGGCCGGTGCATACCTGGTTGCCCGACGCCCACGTCGAGGCGCCCACCGGCGGTTCGGTGGTGCTGGCCGCGATCGCCCTGAAGCTCGGCGCCTACGGTTTCGTGCGGTTCTCGCTGCCCATCGTGCCCGACGCCAGTCATCACCTGGCGCCGCTGATGATCGCCCTGAGCCTGATCGCCGTGATCTACATCGGTTTCGTGGCGCTGGTGCAGACCGACATGAAGAAGCTGATCGCCTACTCGTCGATCTCGCACATGGGTTTCGTCACCCTCGGCTTCTTCATCTTCAACCAGATCGGCATCGAAGGCGCCCTGGTGCAGATGATTTCCCACGGCTTCGTTTCGGCGGCGATGTTCCTTTGCGTCGGCGTCATGTACGACCGCATGCATTCGCGCATGATCGCGGATTACGGCGGTGTGGTGAACACCATGCCGAAATTTGCCGCGCTGTTCGTCTTCTTCGCCATGGCCAACTCCGGCCTGCCGGCCACATCCGGTTTCGTCGGCGAGTTCATGGTGATCCTGGGCGCCATCAAGTTCAATTTCTGGGTCGGCTTCGCTGCCGCCACCACCTTGATCCTCGGCGCCGCCTACACCCTGTGGATGGTCAAACGCGTGGTCTTCGGCGCAGTCGCCAACGACCATGTGGCCAAGCTGAAGGACATCGGCGGTCGCGAGTTCCTGGTGCTCGGCCTGCTGGCGGTCTGCGTCCTGGCCATGGGCCTCTATCCTTTCCCCTTCACCGAGGTGATGCACGCTTCGGTGGATAACCTGCTCAAGCACGTTGCGGCAAGCAAACTGTAATGAAGCTTAAAGCCCTCATTAAGTCATTGCGCGCTTTGCGTGCCTGGGACTCCGCTTCGCGGACAGGCAACACGACAAGAGAGACACGAGAGAAGCGATGCTGAATAATTTCGTGATGCCCGACCTGTACCCGGCGGCGCCGGAGATTTTTCTCCTGCTGATGTCCTTCCTGGTGCTGTTCGTCGACCTGGTCTTTGGCGCCACCCACCGCTGGATCGCGGCCATGCTGACCGTGATCACCCTGCTCGGCTGCGCCGCCATCACCCTGGTGACTTTGGACGGCCAGACGACGCTGACCTTCAGCAATATGTTCGTCGACGACCTGCTGTCGGACTTCCTCAAGCTGATGAGCTACCTCGCCGTGATCATGATGCTGGTCTACAGCCGGCAGTACCTGGGCGACCGCGGCCTCGACCGGGGCGAGTTCTACGTCCTGGTGCTCTACGCCACGCTGGGCATGATGGTGATGATCTCGGCCGCCAGCCTGCTGACCATGTATCTCGGTCTGGAACTGATGTCGCTTTCGCTCTACGGCCTGGTCGCCATCGATCGCGAATCGCGGCGCGCCACCGAGGCGGCGATGAAATATTTCGTGCTCGGTGCGCTGGCATCGGGCCTGCTGCTCTACGGCATGTCGATGATCTACGGCGCCACCGGCAGTCTGGAAATCGGCGGCGTGGCGCAGGCGCTGTATCAGGGTCATTCGGAAAAGCCGGTGCTGGTCTTCGGCCTGGTCTTCCTCGTCGCCGGCATCGCCTTCAAGCTGGGCCTGGTGCCCTTCCACATGTGGATTCCCGACGTGTATCACGGCGCACCGACGGCCGTGACCATGTTCATCGGTTCCGCACCGAAGCTCGCCGCCTTCGCCATGGCCTTGCGCCTGCTGGTGTATGGGCTGTTCGGGCTGGCGATGGACTGGCAGAAGATGCTGCTGATCATGGCTGTGCTCTCCATCGGTCTCGGCAACCTGGCGGCCATCGCGCAGACCAACATCAAGCGCATGCTGGCCTACTCGGCGATTTCGCACATGGGCTACATGGTGCTGGGCCTGATGGCGGGCGTGATCGGCGGCCAGATCGACCCCTTCACGGCGGTCAATGCCTACAGCTCGGCGCTTTACTACACCGTCGCCTACGTGCTGATGTCGCTCGGCGCCTTCGGCATGGTGCTGCTGCTGTCGCGTGCCGGCTACGAAGCCGAGAACCTGGAAGACTTCAAGGGTCTCAACCAGCGTAGCCCGTGGTTTGCCGCGATGATGCTGATCATCATGTTCTCGATGGCGGGCATTCCCTTCTTCATCGGTTTCTTCGCCAAGTTCGCCGTGCTGCTGGCGGCGATCAAGGCGGGCTACACGGCGGTCGCGGTGGTTGCCGTGATGTTCTCGCTGGTGGGCGCCTTCTACTACCTGCGCGTGGTCAAGCTGATGTATTTCGACGCGCCGGTGGACTCGGCGCCGATCACCGCCGGTCTCGACCTGCGCGTGATGCTGTCGCTCAACGGCCTGGCCATCGCCGCCTTCGGTCTGTTCCCCGATGCGGTGATGCTGGTCTGCACCACCACCCTGATGCGTTCGCTTTAGACTGCGCGCCTGCAGCCGCACAGTCTTCGCCACGGTGCCAGCCGTCGCCGGCACATCCGATCCTGCAGTCTGCGCTACGCGGCTTTCGCGTAGCGCTCCTTCGCGGCCTTGGCCTCCGCCGCTTCCTGCGGCGAATACGCCTTGCCCGACCACAGCATGCGATAGGCGATCTCCTCGTTGCCGTTCTCGCACAGTTCCAGCACCTGGCGGAACAACGGCTGGAAGGTGTCGCTGCGGTGCGAAGCTTCGTGCTGCGCGAAGGATTCCCAGAAGGTGATGATCAGCGCCTCACGGTCCTGCAGCGGACTCGCCACGGCCTGGCCGAGGGTGCTGCCTTCGTTGGAAACCTGGCCGCTGTTGAGCACCACCATGCCGCCGAGAAAACCCGTTTCGGAATGATAGGTTTTTACGTTCTCGCAGAGCACCGCAACCCGTTCTTCGAGGTCGTCGATGGTATATCCTTGACGCAGCAGCACGCGGTTGATGGTCACCACGCCGTCGCCGTTCAGTCCCGGAATCAAGCCTGACATTCGAGCCTCCTGTATCAATAATGGCTAATATAAGATCGCGCCAGAAAACAAAAGTTCAAGTATCAACTATCTCCCTTACCGCAATATGGATGATGCCGACCTGATCGAACACACCGTCGCCAGCGAGCCGGTTTTTGACGGCAAGCTGCTGCATGTGCGACGCGACACCGTGCGCCTGCCGAACGGCCACGAAACCATCCGCGAGTGGATCACCCATCCGGGTGCGGTGGTGGTCATCGCCGCGCTGGACAACGGCAAGCTGCTGTTCGAACGCCAGTTCCGTTATCCGCTGCAACGCATCTTTGTCGAGCTGCCGGCCGGCAAGATCGACCCCGACGAACATCCGCTCGACACCGCCAAGCGCGAACTGCGCGAGGAGACCGGCCACCAGGCGAAATTCTGGCGCCACCTGGGCACCCTGCATCCCTGCATCGGCTATTCCGACGAGCGCATCGAAATCTTCTGGGCCCATGGCCTGATCTACGTCGGCCATCAGCGCGATCACGGCGAGTTTCTTGAAGTCGTCGAAATGAGTGTCGCCGATGCGATCCTGGCCGTGCGCGACGGCGAGATCACCGACGGCAAGACCATCAGCGCCCTGATGTGGGCGGACAAGATCGACTCCGGCGCCTGGCCTGCTCCCGAATGAACACTAGCAAGCCAACCGGCGCCACGCCTTTCCACGCCGAACTCGATCTCGATCCGTCCGGCGGCCACACCCTGGAGGCGCTGCACGTTCTCGCCGAGATCTCCAGCACGCTGGCCGACGAGGACGATCTCGACGAGCTGCTCGGTCGATTCCTTGGCACCATGATCCGCCTGGCCAAGGCCGACGCCGGGGTGGTGCGGGTGCTGACCAGCGACGGCAAGCATTTGCGCATGGTCGCCTCGCGCGGCCTGCCGCCGGCGGTGGTCGAAAGGGAGCGCCTGGTCTCGCGCGACTGCGGCCTGTGCGGCATTGCCATCGGCCAGAACCGGCCCTTGTTCGACATCGACCTGAAAGCGTGCGACGCGCGTACCGGCGGCGAGTTTTTCAAGACCGGCTGCCAGGCCATGGTGGTGGTCCCGTTGCAGACTGCCGGCCGCCTGCTCGGCACCTACAACCTGTTCCTGCCGGAAGCTTTCGAACTGCCCGAGGAAGTCGCGCTGCTGTTCCGTTCGATCGGCGAGCATCTCGGCATGGCGCTGGAGAACGCGCGCCTCAAGCGCGAAAACCTGCGCATCGTGCTGACCAGCGAGCGGCAGATGATGGCCGCCGAAATCCACGATTCGCTGGCGCAGACCCTGGCCTACATGAAAATGCGCATGGCCATGCTCAACGACGCGATCGCCGACCAGTCGCTCGAGCGCACGGCGAAGTACGCCGGCGACGTCGGCCAGGCACTGGACGACGCCTACGGCCACCTGCGCGAACTGCTGGTGCAGTTCCGCAGCCGGATGGACCCGATGGGCCTCGAACATGCCTTGCAGGGCTTGGCCTGCGGCTTCCAGGAACGCACCGGCATCGCCCTGCGCTACGACAACAAGCTGACCGACCTGCGCCTGCCGCCGGAACAGGAAAGCCAGGTCTTCCACATCCTGCAGGAAGCGCTGGCCAACGTCGCCCGCCATTCCGGGGCCACCGAAGCCAGCATGACGCTGGAAGCGGCCGGCGACTATTACAATGCCACGGTCGAAGATAATGGCCGCGGCGGCCAGGGCTTTTTCGCCATCGCCAATCGCGTCGGCGGCTTCGAAGAGCATCCCGCCCTGCGCGACCACTTCGGTCTTACCATCATGCGCGAACGCGCGCAGAAAATCGGCGGCCGTCTCGAAGTCGTCAATCTGCCGCAGGGCGGTTTCCGCGTCAGACTCAGCTTTCCGCCGGGAGGGGGCGTTTAGGCATGAACATGCAGACCGAGACAGCAGCCATCCGCGTCCTGCTGGTGGACGACCACACGCTGTTCCGCAAGGGGCTGGCGGAGCTGCTGGAGCAGCGCGGCACCATCACCGTCGCCGGCATTGCCGGCAGCGGCGAAGAGGCCTGCCGCATGCTTGGCGAGGCGCGTCCCGACGTCGTCATTACCGACCTCAACATGCCGCCCAACGGCGGCCTCAGCCTGCTGCGCCAGCTGGTGGCCGACGGCTGGAACGGCCCGGTGCTGATCCTGACGGTCAGCGATGCCGAGGAAGATCTCGCCGCCGCGCTGCAGGCCGGCGCCAAGGGCTATCTGCTGAAGGACATGGAGCCCGAGGACGTGGTCGATGCGGTGCAGCGCGCGGTGCGCGGCGAAACCGTGGTGGCCCCGGCGATGACCCTCAAGCTGGTCAACCTGCTGCAGGGCGGCAATGCCGCGGCGACCAAGGCCGACACCCTCAAGCTGCTCACGGCGCGCGAACACGAAATACTCCAGCAGCTCTCGCAAGGACTGTCGAACAAGGCCATCGCGCGCGTGCTCGACATCAGCCACGACACCGTCAAGCTCCACGTCAAGCACATCCTGGCCAAGCTCAACCTCAGCTCCCGGGTCGAGGCCGCGGTGTTCGCCGTCGAGCAAAAGGCGGCCGGGCAAGCCCGGCGCAATTAGCAAGCTTCCAAGCCCACAGGAGAAACCCGCATGACCACACTAAATACCGTCCCCGCCTCCGGCGGGAACATGAAGCTCTATTACAGCCCCGGCGCCTGCTCGCTGTCGCCGCATATCGCACTGGCCGAAGGCGGCCTGTCGTATACGCTGGAGCGCGTCGACCTGAAGACCAAGCAGACCGAAACCGGCGTCGATTTCTTCACCATCAACCCGATTGGCTTCGTCCCGGTGCTGCAGCTCGACGACGGCCAGTTGCTGACCGAAGGCCCGGCCATCGTGCAGTACATCGCCGATCTGGCGCCAGAAAAGAAGCTCGCGCCGCCTGCCGGCAGCTTCGAGCGCGTGCGCCTGCAGGAGGCGCTCAACTACATCTCCACCGAGTTGCACAAGTCCTTCGGCCCCTTGTTCAATCCCGCCGCGCCGGAAGAATGGAAGACCTTCACGCGCGGGCTGATCGGTCGCCGGCTCGACGTGATCGAGAAAAAGCTGGCCGACCGCGACTATCTGCTGGGCGAGTTCTCGGTGGCCGACGGCTACCTGTTCACCTTCCTCGGCTGGGGCCGCCTGGTCAACCTCGACGTGCGCGAGGGCCGTCCGTTGCTGGCCGCCTACATCAAGCGCGTTGCTGCGCGCCCCGGCGTGCAGCAGGCGCTCAAGGAAGAAGGCCTGCTCAAGTAGGCGTCGCCGCCGCGCGCATCGCCTCGCGCATCACCTGCAGCAAGGCCTCCGGCGGCTGCGCGCCGGAGGCCGCCAGGCGCTGGTTGAATAAAAACAAGGGCACGCCGCTGATGCCCTTGCGCCGGGCTTCCGCCGCGCCGCCGCGCACGGCCTCGGCATCCTCGTCCGATTCCAGATAGCTGAGCACGGCCGCCGCGTCCATGCCGCATGCGCCGGCCACCGCCGCCAGCACCGCGCGGTCGCCGACATGGCGGCCTTCGAGGAACTGCGCGGCGAACAGCGCCTCGACCAGGCCGCCGATCGCCGTGGCGTCAGCGCCAACTTTCTGCGCGAGGTGGATCAGCCGGTGCGCGGCGAGCGTGTTGGCGCGCAGTTGTATCTTCTCGAAGGCGAAGGCGATGCCGGCCTTGCTTCCCGCCTCGCTGACGCGCTGCCAGAGTTCTTCGAGCTGTTTGGGTCCGCCGAACTTCTTTTCCAGGAAGGGCCGGTAGGGCTCGCCCGCTTCGGGCGTATCCGGGTTCAGGAAGAAGGGCCGCCAATGCACCGTCACCGCGCAATCCGGCTGTTCCGCGCGCCACAGTTCCAGGGCCCGGTCGAGATGGCGCTTGCCGATGAAGCACCAGGGGCAGACCACGTCGGAGACGACATCGATGCTCAGCGCGTTCATGGCTTGCCCACCTCCAGCACGATCTTGCCGATATGACGGCTTGATTCCATCAGGCGATGCGCCGCGGCGGCCTGCACCAGCGGGAAGCGGGCGAACAGGTGCGGCAGCAGGCAGCCGCGCCCCAATGCCGGCCAGATATTGGCCGCCAGCGCATCGCGGATCGCGGTCTTCTCGGCCAGCGTGCGCGGCCGCATGGTCGAGCCGGTGATGGTCAGGCGCTTCAGCATCACCGGCATCAGGTCGGCCTCGCCCTTGCTGCCTTCGAGGAAGGCCACATACACCAGGCGTCCGTCGCGCCGCAGCGTAGCCAGGTTGCGCGCGAGATACGGCGCGCCGACCATGTCGAGAATCACATCGACGCCGGCGCCCGCGGTCAGCGTCTTCACCTCCTCGGCGAAGTCGGCGCTGCGGTAATTGATCGCGTGCGCGGCCCCAGCGGCGCGGCAGAAGGCGGCCTTTTCCTCATTGCCGACGGTGACGATGCATTCGACGCCGAGGTGCTTCGCCAACTGGATTGCGACCAGGCCGATGCCGCTCGATCCGCCATGCACCAGCAGCCGCTCGCCGCGCGTCAGGCGGCCCAGGTCGACCAGGTTGGCCCACACCGTGAACCAGGTTTCGGGCAGCGCCGCTGCGGTGGCGAAATCCATCCCGGCCGGGATCGGCAGCGCCTGGCCGGCCGCCGCCACGCAGTATTCGGCATAGCCGCCGCCCGGGGTCAGCGCCGTCACGCCAGCGCCAACCTTCCAGTCGGTGACGCCGGCGCCCAGCGCCGCGACACGCCCGGCAACCTCCAGGCCGAGCAGCGGCGAGGCGTCCGGCGGCGGCGGGTAACGGCCCGAACGCTGCAGCACATCGGGCCGATTCACGCCGGCGCACACCACCTCGATCAGGATCTGGCCGGGGCCGGGTTGCGGCGCGGGGCCCTCGGCCAAAGTCATGCAGTCGGCGGGGCCGCCGCTGCCGTGGTCTATGTATTTCATTGTCGGGTGCTCCATCGGGGAAACTGCCGCGAGTCTAGCAGCCCCCGGCGGGCCGGCAGCGTCGCCGCCCCTGAACGCCGTTGCGCGGGACGGCGTCAGACAACGCCGGCGGAAAACTCCCGGCACGGCTCCTCGCGCGGCGGCTCGAAAGGCGGTGTCGCCGCAATCTGCCCGCCTGCGGTATCAGCCTTGCATGGGATATGGAATCGGGATAGGCTTGCCGCGAATCTTTCCTTGCCGACGTGCACCTTTGGATCTCAGGGCGACAAGGAAATGCCTGGATAGGGATGGAAACAGATATCCATATCTGGAAAGAGCTATCCATGCATGGCAAGAAATATTCATGTATGGGTATTTTGTTACGACGGCTATTCGTTGGACACCGCATGCTTAGCCGCCCTACGTCTATCCGTTGCCCCCGAAGTAGCCCAATGGGAGTAGTTGCATGATCATCAAATGCAAAGAGTGTGGTCACGACGTGTCCACGGAAGCTGCTGCATGTCCGTCCTGCGGATGCCCGAGTCAGCCCCAACCGACGGTTGCAAAGCCAAGTGCAGAAGCGATCAAAGGAACATCTCACATGTATGGATGGGTCGCGCTAATCGCCTTTCTTATGTCGAATTTCATCCCCGCCATTCTTGCCCCACTTGTTGTTCTAGCGGCGTTCGTGTTTTCCGTTCTGGAAATCAATAAGGGCGGCAAAATTTTTGGTGGGATTATGTTTGCCCTATGTGTGCTTCAAGCATGGTCCATCGCCGATCATTTTGGTGGACTCAGTGGCTCGTTAAGCATGACAACTCCAAAGCAAATCGAAGAAGCGACCGCCCAAAAGTATTCGGCCACGAATTTAAACATTCCGGCTAATGCCGACCAGACCATCGAACAGAAGTGTGCGGAGGAGTGGCCAAGCGACTTTCGCATGAGACGCCACTGTGAAGAACAGCAGAGGAAGGGAATTGCCACCCTAGATCAAGGCCGACCACCTTCTGTAAGCCAGGAGGCGTTTGTCATCATCCGTGGAAAATGCGCAGAAGAGTGGCCTCGCGATTTCAGAATGCGCGCGCACTGTGAAGGGCAACAATTTGATGGTTACCATTCATTGCAGGCGACTTCCGGAAACGATGCGAGAAGGGGCGCCTGCGCACAGCAATGGCCCAATGACTATCGAATGCGCAAGCATTGTGAGAGTAAGCGCTAAAGTGTGCTGGGTCGTTTGGGCTCAGGTAAAGCGGTGTCCAACCCGGCAGTCCACACGGACGCTGCGCGATAAAGCCGCGCAGCGCCGGTGACCTAGTTGGGCGGATCATCTATGGTATTGACCCACTGGCGGCACATCACATGAAGATCAAATGGCTCTGGATGTGGGTGGGCGGTTCGATAACTCGTGTTGCCGGAACCGGTTTAGTGGTTGGATTGTTCATCGTGGCTTACGGCGCGACCCCAGGACAGGCGTTGGCCGATCTGCTGACTGCATTGCCGCCGTGGTTAACAAATCCATGGTTCAAGCTTGCGCTGGTCGTTGTCGGCCTTGCTTTGATAGGCGTTTCCGTACATTTCAACGTATGGTCGTTACGACAACAAGCCATTGATGAATTGGCCGAAGACCTGTCCTGTGCAATAAGCGACCTACTTAACAAGCCTGTTGCAAATGAAGCGGAGGTTGCGCAATGGGAGGCCGACTTTAGAACCTGGTGTCAGCGAGTCAGCGCGAGGCTTGAGAACAGAGCATTTTTCACAAGGGCGGATCAGTTGCATTTCGATATGTTGGGTTTCGTTCCGCCAACGAATTTCGCCGGTAGCTTCAACCAGCGCCACGAATGGGTAGTTTCCCAACTGAATGTGAAGTTTGAGCGGCTCCGCGACGTGATTAATTGGACACAAATGAGAAGCCGGTAAGTCCCATGCAATTAGCCGATAACCGCTCTTCCGCGAGTTGCTCACCCCATCATTCCACCCGACCTGCCCTAGAAGCCGCGAAGGCCAGTGAATCAAACGTTATGCATTGCAGGAGCCGTAATGCCGATTGATGCCCTCGAACAGATTGAACTGCTCACGTCCGCCGACTATGTAGGCGCGTTGAAGCGAATTGAGCCTACCGAGAGCCAGTTGGAAATGTTGCGTGTTCACTTGGCAGCCCCAGATCACACTATTACTGCACGCCACCTTGCGCTTGCACTTGGCTTTGCCAATTGGAGAGCAGCGATTCTCTTCTACGGAAAGTTTGCTGGGAATATCTGCAACGAGCTGAGCGTCTCCCCAACAACAAAACTCGCGGTCCTTGCCCGGCCTAATAAGTCGCCTACCTTGGAGTACGAACTATGCCTTCGTCCATCGGTCATCGAAGCTCTGAGTGAGCTTGGAATTGAGGGTCAAGACACATGGTCGTTCCAAGAAGAATTGGGCATTGAAAAACCGCTAGTCGAAGGCGCGAGCTTTACTGTTCAAGTCAGCGCATTCGAGCGCAACCCAGTAGCCCGACAGAGGTGCATCGCTCACTACGGAACCGGTTGTTCCGTGTGCGGGTTTAGCTTTGGTGCCACATATGGTGGTTCCGCAAAGAACTATATCCACGTTCACCATTTGAAACCTCTGGCATCTATCGGCGAAGAGTACGTCATTGATCCAATCAAAGACCTACGCCCTGTTTGCGCCAACTGTCATGCGGTCATTCACTTGCGGCAGCCTCCCTACAGCATTGAGGAAGTAAAGGGCATGCTGTGTGGTGACAGCAATGCATAACCCTGCGGTCCACCGGACGCTGCGCGATAAAGCCACGCAGCGCGAATGCCATTGGGGTCAGAGACATTCGACTTTCTGAGCATCAACATGCCATGTCGCCCGCGCATTCTTCTTCCCGGCTAGCTGCTGCACATAATCGGATTTCTGACGCAGCTTCGGGTTGCGCGATTGATAGTATGTAATCGTTCGATTACTATTCGATCGTGATCCTCGATCAAGCGCACCGACGAATTCCATGCATGCTTGTCCGGCCTGAAGGACGGCATGACTCGTCGCCGGTTGCTGGGGCGCTTGCGTAAAGCCTCGCTGGGTAATCTGGGTGATGTGAAGCCTGTCGGCGAGGGCGTGTTCGAGATGCGGGAGCATTTCGGGCCGGGCTGGCGCATGGCATGTACTACGTGCAGCGCGGCACGGTACTGATTGTGATGCTCGGGGGCGGCGACAAATCAACGCAGGTCGCCGATATTGCCAGGGCCGTGAAGCTGGCGGCGGCCATTGAGGAGTGATCCATGACCAAGAAAATTCGCCTTGCCGATCTGCCCGATTTCGATTTCTCCGAACATCTCGATGGCGAACAGGCGATAGCCGAGTACCTGACCGTGATTCTGGAAGAAAACGATCCCGCCTTGCTGGCAGCGGCATTGGGCGACATCGCCCGCGCGCGCGGCATGAGCGAGATAGCCAAGGCATCCGGCATTACCCGCGAGGCGTTGTACAAGGCCCTGCGCCCCGACGCACAACCGCGCTTCGATACCATAAACCGAGTGTGCACGGCGCTGGGCGTCAAACTGGTGGCGCAGGCCGTTCATGCCTGAAGAATAGTGGTCATACGGGTGGGCGTCGGATGCGTTTTCACGACCACACTCGCCGTGCCGCCAGCGTCAACTCTCTGCCGGGATGCCTGATTCAAGCTGCAAAAGCATTTGATCCGCAGATTTCGCCGATTGACGCAGATGGATCAGGGCCTTGCTTGGTCAGATCGTGCCACCTGCCGGGTGCGCCGTGGGCACCGGTCATTTCGTTGCTTTTATCTGCGTAATCTGCGAAATCTGCGGACTGCCTGAGTTTTTTTGGGTGCAAGCTTCATCAATCTCTGTCGACGTAGCGCCATGTGTTGGCGCTGACGGCACGGCGCGGCGGGACGTTCAGCCGCGCATGGCGCTGGACTCGGCCAGCGGCAGTTCGATCCAGAAGGTGCTGCCGATGCCGACGGTGGATTCATAGCCGATGCGGCCGCGCATTTTGTCGATCAGCTGTTTCGAGATGGCGAGGCTGAGCCCGGTGCTCTGGAAGTTTCCGGCTTCCGCGCCGAGACGGGAAAACGGCTCGAACAAATCGTTCTTCCAGTCGCTGGCGATGCCGATGCCGGTGTCGGCCACGCTGATGCGCAAATAGGCGGTTCCCGCACGCTGGCAGGAGATCGTGACGCTGCCTCCCTGGCGATTGAACTTTACGGCATTCGACAGCAGGTTCAGCAGCGCCTGTTTGACCGTTGCACGGTCGGCCCAGACGATCCAGTCGGCCACGGCACTGCAATCGTCGACCAGGCTGATGCGCTTCTTTTCGGCCGCCAGCGCGACCAGGGACAGGCAGGGCGGGATCAACTGGTCGATATGGATGGGTTCCATGTTCAGCTTCAGCTCGCCCGCCTCGATGCGGCTCATGTCCAGCACCTGCGTCACCAGGCCGAGCAGGTGCCGGCCGGCGTTGGTGATGTGGCCGACGCTGGTCAGTTGCTCCCTGGTCAAGGTATTCGCCGGTTCCGCGCGCAGCCGCTCGGCAAGTTCCAGGATGGTGATCAACGGGGTACGGAATTCATTGCTGATCGAGGTCAGGAATACGGTTTTGGCGCGGCTCGATTGTTCGGCGGCACGCTGTGCCGAGCGCAGCATGGTCTTGACCTGGGCGCGGTCGCGCGCCACGACGAAGCCGGCCAGCACCACGATGCCGACCGAACCGAGCATGGAGGTGAGCATCAGCCCCGGCATTTCGGTGTTCGGAATCATGCTGACGGGGAGCCAGCTCAGCGTCGTCGCCATATAGAGAAACAGCAGCGCGGCGCCCAGGATGGCGCCCACCACCAGCAGGATGGCGGGATTGCCGAAGGTGCTCAGCAGCGCGATGTTGGCGAGGAATCCGGGCAGTGCGATCGAGGTGATGCCGCCGGTGAGGAAGGCCCATACCGCGATCACCAGGATGCCGCCGATATTCGTCACCACCAGGCCCAGGCTGATGTCGCCGGTGGCGCGGATCAGCCACGCACCGAGTACCGGCGTCAGGATGCCGGCGGCGAACATGACGTGTTCGGCAAAGGGCATCGTGTCGTGCACGAAGGCGACGCCCAGGTACATCAGCGACACCACCAGCGAAATGGTCAGCAGGGATTTCGCGATGCCCCGGTGTCGCGTGTTGCGGCGCGGGTCGGGCAGGGCGTTGGGCGGAACAAACCAGGCGATTACATCCATTGGGGGCCCCTGTTTTTCCGGTCTATGCCGTGTTGGTTGTGAAGTTCGGGAAAAACATTCTACAGCCGGCGGCGCCACGGCAGCCACGGCAGCCACGGCAGGCATGCGGACAATGCCATTAGCGTGGTAGGGATTTCGCCCGGCTGGCGAAAGTTGGTGCTGGCGACACGGCGTAACATGCTGGCCCATGCCTGCCGACATGCCGCCACCCGTTTCCCCCGTCGATCTGCTGGTCATCGGCGGCGGCATCAACGGCACCGGCATCGCGCGCGACGCCGCCGGCCGCGGCTTCTCGGTGACCCTGGTGGAACGCGGCGATCTGGCCGGCGCCACCTCGTCGTGTTCCTCGAAGCTGGTCCATGGCGGCCTGCGCTATCTCGAACAGTTCGAGTTCCGCCTGGTGGCCGAAGCCCTGGCGGAACGCGAAACGCTGCTGCGCATGGCGCCGCACCTGGTCTGGCCGACGCGCTTCGTCATGCCCCACGTGCCGTGGCTGCGTCCGCGCTGGATGATCCGCGCCGGCCTGTTCCTCTACGACCATCTGGGCGGCCATCATGCGGATGCGCGGCTGGCGCGTTCGGCCTCGGTGCGGCTCGATCGCGGCCCGTTCCACGCCGGCCTGCAGGATCGCTATCGCCACGGTTTCATCTACTCCGACTGCCGCACCGACGACGCGCGGCTGGTGATCGCCAACGCGCGCGACGCGGCTCGGCTCGGCGCGCGCATCCTGCCGCACACCGAACTGGTCGCTGCGCGGCGCAGCGGCGGCCTGTGGCAGGTGCAACTGGCCGGCGGCGCCAGCCTGCAGGCGCGCGCGATCGCCAACG
>JAXMJU010000328.1:0-12574 GCA_034376265.1 Sulfuritalea sp. | reverse complement strand
GGCGCTGGCGGGACGGCGAGCGCCTGCGGTTCGGGCGCAGGCGGAACGGCGAACCGCGCGGGTTCCGGCGCGGGCGCGATCAAGCGGGCATGGAGCGGTGGCCGTGGCTCTTGGTCCGCCCTGCGCCCGTCCAGTCCCGGCAGCCAGCCCAGGGCAAAGCCGTGGATCAGCACCGAGGCGAGTATGGCCGCGCCAAAGTGCCAGTCGACCCCGGCCTTGGGCAGGCTTAGGGCGGGAAAGCTGAAGGGATATCCGAGTACGGCGGAATTCATGCAGCAAAGCTAACGCATCCGACAGCCGGGTTCCAGCCCCGGCCGGCGATTCATGAAAATCATTACCGGTACCTGCCCGCCGTACGTCGAAGCGCAATGCAAGAATTTCCTTGGCCTCATCCTTGCTTTGAGTTTCAGGTTGATCTCGAAGCCGGCGCGGAAATGGATCCGACGCGGGCCGCAGACTGAGGAGATGCAGTGGCACCTGACCAAGCACGCCTGACCAAGCCGATACCGGCGCGCGCCATCCCGGCCGATGTGCGCGCCTAGGCCCGTCCGCGCCGCCAGGGCGGGCGCAGGATTTCTGGCGGGCCTGCTGCTGTGCTGCCTGCCGGCGGCGGCCGGCGACTTGACCCGGGCCGATGTCGAGCGGCGCTTTGCGCGACCCCTGCATGTCGGCGAAAAACTGCACGAGATTGCCGCCTGGCCGCTCACCAGCGAACTCCAGCCCGATGCCGGGCCGGTCGGCTATGTCTTCGAGTCGATCGACCTGGCGCCGATACCGGGCTTCGAGGGCACGCCGCTGAACCTGCTGGTGGCGATCGATTCCGGCGGCAAGTTCATGGATGTCGAAGTCCTGCGCCAGCACGAACCGGTGTTTCTCGGCGGTCTCGGCCCGCTGCCGCTCCAGGATTTCGTCAAGCAGTACCAGGGCAAGAGCCTCAAGCAGGACATCACGGTCTCCAGCACTTACGGCAACACCCGCGCCGAGGGCGGTGGCAACCGCGTCGTACTGGACGGCGTGGCCAAGGCCACCGCCTCGGTGCGCATCGTCAATCAGTCGGTGCTCGCCGCCGCCCTGGCCGTCGCCCGCGCCCGCCTCGGCTTTGCCGACCCCGGCAGCGGCGCGCCGCCGGCCGTGGTCAAGCCGCTGCCCTTCGAACCCATGGACTTCGCCACCCTGGTCAAGCGCGGCCACGTGCAGCGCCTGTCCCTGAGCAATGCCGATGTCGAAAAGCTGTTCGCCGGCAGCGAAGGCGCCGGCAGCGACGAACAGGCATTGAGCAAGCCCGAAGAACTCTTCGTCGAAGTCTATGTGGCCTATCTCAATGCGCCCAACATCGGTCGCAACCTGCTCGGCGATGCCGCCTGGGCGAAGTTCCAGGCCTATCTGCTGGACGATCGCCCGGCGTTCTTGGTCGCCACCCGCGGCCGCTATGCCCTGGTCGACGAGGCCTTCGTGCCGGGAACCCCGCCGCCCCGCCTGGCGCTGGTACAAAGCGAACTGCCGATCGAGTTGCGCGATGCCAACCGCGATTACGCACGGCTGCCCGCGCCCGGCGAGTTGTCGAGCGCCCTGATTCTGACCGCACCGGCCCATGCCGGACTCGATCCGGGCCGGCCGATGGATTTCCGTTTCACCGTCAGCCGCGCGCGCGGCATGATCCTGCCCGTGGCCACTCAAAGGCAGATCGTTCTGTCATACGTGCCGCCCGCCGAACTCTTCGACTACCCGCCCCGGCCGCTGCCGGAATGGCTGCAGGCCTGGCAGGGGCGGCTGCCCGACCTGCTGGTGATCGGCGCCGCGCTGCTGCTGCTTAGCGCCGTGCTGCTGCGCCCGCGCTGGTTCGCGGTGAAGCCGCGCCGCCTGTTCTGGTTCCGCAGCGGTTTCCTCGCCTTCACCCTGGGCTACATCGGCTGGTATGCGCAAGGCCAGCTTTCGATCGTGCAGATCACCGGCGCGATCAAATCCCTGGTCGCCGGCGCCGGGCTCAAGAGCTTTCTCTACGACCCGGTTTCGCTCTTGCTGATTGCCTTCACCCTGGTCAGCCTGGTGGTCTGGGGCCGCGGCACGTTCTGCGGCTGGCTGTGCCCCTTCGGCGCCCTGCAGGAGCTGGTGGCGCAACTCGCCGGCGCGCTGCGCCTGCCGCAGTGGCGCATGCCGGCGTCACTGTCGCGCCTGCTGGCACGCAGCCGCTATGCCGTCCTCGCCCTGCTGGCCGGCGCCGCCGCCTTTGCCCCGGCCGCCGCCGAAAAGCTGGTGGAGATCGAACCCTTCAAGACCGCCATCACGGTCGGCTTCCAGCGCGAATGGCCCTTCCTGCTCTGGGCCGGCGGCCTGCTGCTGGCCGGCGCCTTCGTGTACAAGTTCTTCTGCCGCTTCGTCTGCCCGCTCGGCGCGGCGCTGACGCTGGGCGGCCGGCTGCGGCGCTGGAACTGGCTGCCGCGCATCGAGGCCTGCGGCCGGCCCTGCCAGAAATGTCGCAACAGCTGCCGCTACGAGGCGATCCTGCCCGGCGGCGCCATCGACTATGACGAGTGTTTCGAGTGCCTCGACTGCGTCGGCATCTACCATGACATCCGGCGTTGCGGACCGCAACGGCTGCAGGCGGCCAAGGGCAAGACCATCGTTTTCCCGCTGCGCCGGGAAAATCCCTGAGCGCCGCGGCCTGAGTCTTGCCGCTAGGGATTGGTGCCCGGGGTCCAGCGCGGCAGCGAGAGGCCGCGAATGATCCCGGCGACGCCGCGCCAGAGTTTCGGCAGCAGCCAGACGATCAGTGCGACCAGCACCAGCAACAGGGCCAGCATCAGCCACGGATGGGTGAACATCAGCCACAGCGCGGCGAGCACCGCGACGTCTTCGCCGGCCGAGGTGGCGATGTTGGTGAAGGGTTCCGGCGAGGCGTTGATCAGGGCGCGCGTGCCGGCCTTGGTGAAGTGCGTGCCGGCCGCCAGCGTGCCGCCCAGCAGCGCCATCGCGGTCTGCCATTCGACGCCCTGGCCGCCGAACACCAGTGCGGCGAGCGCGGCACCGGCGGGGATGCGGATGAAGGTATGCACGGTATCCCAGACCGAATCCAGCAGCGGAATCTTGTCGGCAAAAAACTCGATGGTCAGCATCAGGGCGGCGGCGCCCAGCAGCCACGGATGTTCGAGCAGCTGCAGGCCCGGCGGCAGCACTATCCAGTCCAGCCTGCCGGCCAGACCGACGACGAACAGCGTGGTATAGAGCCGCAGGCCGGAAGCCCAGCCGAGTCCCGCGGCCAGCGCCAGGAGGCCGGCAAGGTCGAGCGGCAGATGGGCCAGATCCATGTTCTTTGCTCCGTCTTCGGGAAAGCGCACACGACGCCACTATAGCTCCTGGTCAAAATACCTCAAGTCGAGGCCGCCGGGAAAGTGCAAACTGCCGCATGTGTCGACAATTTGCGGCAGGCTTTTTCGGGCACACTTGTAAGCAATCGCGGCTTTGGCCGACCAAGCCAGACCATCCCCCGGAGACACGGCATGCATGACACGCTGCACCTGCTGACCCACACCGACTTTCCAGCCCTCAGGCGACGCCGGATCGAAACCCTGCAACTCAACCTCGGCTACCGCTGCAACCAGAGCTGCCTGCACTGCCACGTCAATGCCGGGCCCAAGCGCACCGAGGAAATGACGGCCGAAACCATCGATGCGGTGCTTGCCTTCATTGCCGCCAGCCCCGGCATCAGGACCATCGACCTCACCGGCGGCGCGCCGGAACTCAACCCGCGGTTCCGCCGCCTGGTGATCGCGGCGCGCGCGCGCGGCCTGCGCGTGATCGACCGCTGCAACCTGACCATACTCGAAGAGCCGGGCTTCGAGGATATGGCCGATTTCCTCGCCGGCCACCGGGTCGAGATCGTCGCCTCGCTGCCCTGCTACCTGGAAGAGAACGTCGACCGGCAGCGCGGCAAGGGCGTGTTCGAAACCAGCCTGCGCGCGCTGAAGAAACTCAATGCGCTGGGTTACGGCCAGGAGGGCAGCGGCCTCGACCTCAACCTGGTCTACAACCCGCAGGGGCCCAGCCTGCCGCCGCCGCAGGCAGCGCTGCAGGCCGACTACAAGCGGCATCTCGGCGATACTTACGGCATCGTCTTCAACGAGTTGTTCACCCTGGCCAACATGCCGATCCAGCGCTTCGGCAGCACGCTGATTTCCAAGGGCCAGTTCAACGCCTACATGCAGCTGCTGCGCGCGGCACACCATGACGACAACCTGGACCAGGTGATGTGCCGCGGCCTGGTCAGCGTCGACTGGCAGGGCTATCTCTACGACTGCGACTTCAATCAGCAACTGGGCCTGGCGATTCCCGGCGCCCGCAGCGGCCGCCTGCATATCACCGACGCCGCCGCGATCGGGCTGGAAGGCATGCCAATCCGCGTCGCCGATCACTGCTATGGCTGCACCGCAGGCCAGGGCTCGAGTTGCGGCGGCGCGCTGGGCCATGAGACGGCCGCTGCGCCGAGCTGCGGTCGTTGAAGACGGCCGCCCGCCAACAGGAAATCTGAAACGTCTGGAAAGAACCCACCATGACCCCACTGCACGACATCGGCGCCTGCGTCTTCGACGCCTACGGCACGCTGTTCGACTTCAACAGCGCAGCGAGCGCCGCCAAGGATGAACTGGGCGAGGACTGGCAGCGCCTGTCCGACCTGTGGCGCCTGAAGCAGCTGCAATACACCTGGCTGCGCGGGCTGGCGGAACATCATGCCGACTTCTGGCAGGTCACCGGCGATGCGCTGGACTTCGCGCTGGCCACGCTGAACATCGAGCGGCCCGGCCTGCGCGCGCGCCTGATGAATCTCTACCTTCAGCTCAGCACCTATCCCGAAGTGCCGGCCATGCTGCAGGAATTGAAGCAGCGGGGCATCAAGCTCGCAATTCTGTCCAACGGCAACCCGCCGATGCTGGCCGCGGTGGTGAGCAATTCCGGACTGGAGGGCGTATTCGATGCCGTGCTGTCGGTCGAGGAAGTCGGCGTGTACAAGCCGCATCCCCTGGTCTATGGCCTCGCCTCACAGCGCCTGGCGATCACGCCGTCGCGCATCTGCTTCCTCTCGTCGAACGGCTGGGACGCTTACTCGGCCAAGGCCTTCGGCTTTCGCGTGATCTGGTGCAACCGCTTCGGCCAGGCCCCGGAACGGATCCCGGCGACGCCGGACGGCGAGATCGGCAACCTTGGTGCGCTGCCGGCATTGCTCGGGAAATAAGTCGCGGCATCCGGCCCGATGAGCTGATCCGCGTCAGTACTGCTGGTTGCGCAACCGTTGGGCCTCGTTGTAATTGCCCCGCGCGATGGCGTCCTGGATCGCCTGTTGGATCTAATGACGCTGGCAATATCCCGAGGTCATACGACAGGTCAATAGCTGGCGCTGGCGTCCCACATGGCGGGCGCAAAACGCACCACGCGATTGCGGCCGCCCGATTTGGCCTGATACAGGGCCACGTCGGCGAACTTGACCACTTGCCAGAAGGTGTCCGAATCGGACGGAAATTCGGCGACGCCGATCGAAATGGTCTTTTGCAGAATGCCACCGGCCAGCGGGATCTTGGTCGCCTCGACCGTGGTGCGGATTTTTTCCGCGACGTCCATCGCCACGTCGGCACCCGTATCGTTCAGCACCAGCAGGAATTCCTCGCCGCCGTAGCGCACGGCGATGTCCGAGGCGCGCACGCTGCGCGCCAGGATCTCGGCCAGGGTCTTCAGCACCTTGTCGCCGACCTCGTGGCCGTGGGTGTCATTGACCTGCTTGAAGAAATCCAGGTCGAGCATCAGCACCGAGAACGCGCTCTTGCGCCGCTGGCTGCCGGCCACCAGCGCGCCCACGTATTCTTCGAGGAAGCGGCGGTTGTAGAGGCCGGTCATGGCGTCGCGCAGGGCATTCTCACGCAGGTGTTCCATCAGGCGCCTGGCCTCCAGCACGGGTCCGGCCTCGCGCAGATAGACGCTGACAAACGGCATCATCAGGCGCGCCAGTGCGCCTTCGTCGGCCGCGACGACGACTTGCACCACGCATATGGCCGAACCGGATTGGGTGATCGGCATGCAGATGTGGGTGTCGCCGGCGGATCCGGGACGAAACATGGTGCATAGCCCGGGGTAGTCCACGGCATTGACTTCGTGGCCGGTGCGGTGGGCGCGGCAGAAGCTGGCGTCGACCACCACCTGCGGATCGCAATGGCGGCACGCGGCGCCGGCTTCGCCATCGACCAGGATCGGTGTCATGCGGTTCTTGCTCGCCGCGACTTCATAAATCGAAAAGCGCTTGAAGTCGTATTTGCGCTGCAGCATGTCGGACAGCCGCTGGTAGATTTCGAGCTTGGTCTGGTCTTCCTCGATCGCCTGCTTGAACTGCGAGGCCTCGACCAGGCTTTCCACCAGTTCCGTGGTGTGCACCAGCTGGTTGCCGCCTTCGCGCACCACCTGGTGGCCCATCAACTGGCCGACGCGGGTGCGGATGGTGCTTACCTCGCGTTCGAGGAAGGCCATCAGTTGATTGATATTGAGGGCGATCTCGCCCACTTCGTCGTTGCTGCGCTGGCGAATGCGCCCGGAGAAATTGCCGCCCACCGCCTGCGAGGTCACCTCCTGCACGCTTTGCGCGGCTTCCGCCAGCGGATTCATCATGCGCCGCAGCAGCCCCAGCGCCAGCAGCGCGGCCGCCAGCACCGCCAGACTGACCGCGATCACGGCGATGACGCCCTGGCGCCGCACTTCGGCCAGGGAAATGTCGATGCTCACCGCGCCCAGCACCGTGCCGACGCTCACCGTGTGGCATTGCAGGCAATTGGGCACGCCGTCATTGCCGGCAACATAGGGAATCACCGCACGAAACATCAGTTCGCCGTCGACGTCGGCCACCTCGAAGGCTTCCTTGCCGCTGCGCAGTACCTCGGTGACATCCTGGCTGCTGGCGCCTTCGCTGGACAAGCCCGGCCCGAACTGCTTGACCACGGCCGGGCTGCGCGCCATGCGCACCTGGTGCACGCCGGGAACTCCGGCCAACCGCGTCAGCAGCTGCTCGCGTTTGCCTATGCTGCCGTTGATCATGCTCTCGGTCAGGGCGACCTTGACCGTCTCGGCCACCGAGCGCGCATGGCGTTCCGCGGTATAGATCGAGAAGCGGCGAAAGCTCAGCGCGGAAAACACGGTCAGCACCACCACCAGCACGGCGAGGATGCCGACGAAGAACACCTGGGTTTTGTCTTTGAGTTTCATGGGTTCAGGTAGCCGGGTCCCTATGCTGTTTGCCTGCGCGAAAAAAGTCGCATGCTAGCAAATAACCATGATCAAAGGATGGAAAATCGAGCCAAGGCATGCCGTGCGGCGCCGAATGCCGCGATCGTCGGCGCTCAAGTCGCGTCGCGCGCAGCCAGCTTTTGCCTGAGGCAGGCCGGACAGAGGCAAGTCGCCGGCGCCGCGCCTTCGACCGGCGCCGGCAGCGGCAGCAGGGGCGGCAGGCTGGCGCACCAGCACTGCGCGTCGCCGGCTTCCATGCCGCAGCGAAATTGTGCACCGCATTGCGCACAGACACTGGTCGGCGCGCCAGTTGCCGACACGGCTTTCACGGCGTGCCGCCGCTGCCGAAGCGGCGGCACGCCGCGCGCAGCACGTCCATCTGCCGGCGGTAGTTGCTGCAGGCGGTGCAGATCCAGACATGCAGGCGCAGCCCCACCCGCTCGGCCAGACTCAGCGAACGGTCCTGTTCCTGCGACATCAATTCGGTCGCTTGTCTGCAACTCAGCATTTCAGTTTTTCACTCCGGCAAACCAACTGTCTTCGAGGCAAGCGCGCAAGCCCATGCGGGCGCGATGCAGCACCACCCAGCAATTGGACGCGCTGATGCCGGTTTCCTTACAGATTTCCCCGGTCTCGAAGCCAAGGAACTCACGCATCATGAAGACGCGTGCGGTTTTCTCCGGCAGGTGATCGAGACAGGCCTCGAACACGCGCCAGAATTGCTGCTGCTCGAACGAGGCCTCCGGATCGGCCCAGCGCCCCGGCCGCTTAGACTCCTGCCAATGGCCGCGCCGATCGAACAGCGACTCGTTCAACAGTTCGTCGGCGGCCTCGTCGTCGGCCAGTGAGGTCGCGGAGATTTCGCGGCTCTGGGCACGGATGATGTCGATGATCTTGTTGCGCAGGATGGAAACCAGCCAGGTCTTGTAGGACGAGCGGCTTTCGAAGCGATGGCTGCCCGTCAGCGCCGCGAGCAGGGTTTCCTGTACCGCGTCCTCGGCGGCACCCGCGTCGCGCAGCTGCAGGCGGGCGAAGCGCAGCAGGTCGGGGCGCAGGGCGTTCAGCTCGCTTTGACGATCCAGGTCCATGGGGCGCGCAGGAGTATCGGAGGGAACGCATTTTGACCCAGGATGACTAAGATGGGCAAACCTTCCGATTCTGTAAGGAATCCGGGGGCCGCTACGACCACAGCACATCGCACGCAACAAGCCGGGCGCCTCCCCGACAGCGCCCCGATCACAGGAGAACAACATGAACCGTCGTCACTGGATTTTCCGGATATCCGGCCTCGCCGCCGCAACCGCGCTGCCCTGGGGCAGCGCCGGCGCCGCCAGCGCCTTTGCGCTGACCAAGCCGAAGCAGGAATGGAAGAAACTGCTGAGCCCCGACGCCTACCGCGTGCTGTTCGAGGAAGGCACGGAGCCCGCCGGCAGCAGCGCGCTGAATGCGGAAAAGCGCACTGGCACCTTCATCTGCACCGCCTGCAACCTGCCGCTGTTCGACAGCGCCAACAAGTACGAAAGCGGCACCGGCTGGCCGAGCTTCTGGCAGCCGCTGGCCGGCGCCGTCGGCACCTCGACCGACTTCAAGCTGATCTTGCCGCGCACCGAGTACCACTGCTCGCGCTGCGGCGGGCATCAGGGCCATGTCTTCAACGACGGCCCGCAGCCCACCGGCAAGCGTTACTGCAACAACGGCGTGGCTCTCGCCTTCGTGGTCAAGGGCGCGCCTTTGCCGGCGCTGCGGACGTGAGCGCCACCGTGCTGCGAAGACTCATCACGCTCTGCGCCCTCCTGGCGGGCGCCGCCCAGGCCGCGACGCCGCCCGCGCCCGCCGCGACCCCGGGCCGCGCCACGGCGATCGTCGCCGGCGGCTGTGTCTGGTGCAGCGAGGCGGATTTCGAAAAACTGCCGGGCGTCATCGAGGTGGAATCCGGCTATACCGCGGGCAAGACCGCCAACCCGAGTTACGAGCAGGTCAGCGCCGGCGGCACGGGCCACACCGAGGCGGTACGGGTGATCTACGACCCGCAGAAAGTCAGCTACCCGCAACTGGTCGATTATTTCTGGCGGCATATCGATCCGACGGTCAAGGATCGGCAGTTCTGCGACGTCGGCACCCAGTATCGCAGCGGCATCTACTGGCAGAACGAGGCCGAACACAAGGTCGCCGCAGCCAGCCGCGATGCGTTGCTGAGGAGCGGCAAGTTCAAGACCATTTACACCGAACTGGCCCCGGCCGCGACCTTCTGGCTGGCCGAGACTTACCACCAGGACTATTACAAGAAGAATCCGATCCGCTACAACTACTACCGCAAGTCCTGCGGCCGCAACGCGCGGATCGAAGAAGTCTGGAGCGAAAAATAGGCTGCCCGGCCCGATGAGCCGCCACCTGCTGGCCGGGGTCGTGCGCTTCCAGCCTTGGCGGCGCGCCTAGATGCTGCGGCCGGAACTCTCCATCATCATGCCGGTGCTCGACGAAGCACCGCAGATCGCGGCGCGCCTGCAAGCGCTGCAGCCTCTGCGTGCCGAAGGCGCGGAACTCATCGTGGCCGATGGCGGCAGCAGCGACGGCACGGCGCAACTGGCCGCGCCGCTGGCAGATCGGGTGCTGGCCGCGCCACGCGGCCGCGCCGCGCAGATGAACGCCGGGGCCGCCGCCAGTCATGGCCAGATTCTGTTGTTTCTGCACGCCGACACCGCGCTGCCGGAAGCGGCCCTGCCGGCGCTACGGCAAGCCATCGCCGGCGGCGCGCACTGGGGGCGCTTCGATGTGCGCATCGACGGCCGCCACCCCCTGCTGCGCGTCGTCGAACGCATGATGAACTGGCGCTCGCGCCAGACCGGCAACGCCACCGGCGACCAGGCGATATTCGTCCGGCGCGAGGTCTTCGAAAGCCTCGGCGGCTACCCCGAACTGCCGCTGATGGAAGACATCGCGCTATGCACCGCGCTCAAGCGCCACGCCGCACCGGCCTGCCTGCGCGCAACCGTCACCACCTCGGCGCGGCGCTGGGAACAGCACGGCGTGCTGCGGACCATCCTGCTGATGTGGCGACTGCGCGCGGCCTGGTTTCTCGGCGCCGACCCCACGCGCCTGGCGCGCCGTTATGGCTACCTGCCGCATGCCGCCGGCCCGCATTCCGCTCCGATCGGGATCGCCGTGATGGCCAAGGCGCCGCTTGCCGGCTACACCAAGACGCGCCTGATCCCGGCCCTGGGCGCCAAGGCCGCGGCGCGCCTGCAGCGCCGGCTGACCCTGCGCACCCTGGCCACCGCCCGCGCCGCCGGCATCGGCCCGGTCACGCTGTGGTGTGCCCCCGATGCCCGCCAGCGATTTTTCCGCGCCCTGCGGCGGCACTGCGGCGTCGAACTGCGCGTGCAGCCCGAGCTCGATCTCGGCGCGCGCATGGCCCACATCTTCGCGGCAAACGGCGAACGGCCGCTGCTGCTGATCGGCACCGACTGCCCGGCGCTGACTCCCGCACATCTCGCGCAGGCCGCGCAAGCCCTGCGCGAGGGCGCCGATGCCGCCTTCATCACCACCGAGGATGGCGGCTATTTCCTGGTCGGCCTGCAAGGGCCGCATCCCGAACTGTTCACCGGGATCGACTGGAGCACGGCGCGCGTCATGGCGCAAACGCGTGGCCGCCTGGCGGCACTGGAGCTGTGCTGGCGGGAAGTGGCTCAGCTGTGGGACGTCGATCGCGCCGAGGATGTGGCGCGCTGGCAGGCGCTGCAGCAGGCCGAAGCCGGCCGGCCCACTGTCGGCGCCAGGGCATGAAGCGTCTGGTAATGGTCGGCGGCGGCAATCGGGCGCTCAGTTGAACCGGTCGCGCCCGGGTTGGTCGGCTCGCGCCAGGATGGCGGGCAGTTCATCGCGGACGAATTGCACCGTGCGCGGGTTCTGGACGAAATCGGCGGCGGAGGTGCCCAGCAAAATGCGCTCCGGCGCCAGCGGCTCGGAAATCACGTAACCCTGCACGTAGTCCACGCCCATCTCGGCTAGCGCGTCCAGTGTCGGGATGTCCTCGGCCCACTCGGCGATGCACTTCATGCCCAGGTTGCGCGTCAGATCCACTATGGCCTGGACAATGGACTGATTGGCGGGGTGCGCCAGCAGATCCTTGACGTAGGCGCCGTCGATCTTGATCGCGTCCGCCGGCAGGCTGCGGAGGTATGAGAAGGAGGTGTAGCCGGCGCCGAAGTCGTCCAGCGCGAGCTTGGCGCCAAATTTGCGCAAGCCGTCGATGAACTGCTGGGTATTGGCGAGATCGTGAAGTGCCACGCTTTCGGTGATTTCAATGCACAACAGTTGCACCGACGAGCGATGGCTCGCCATGATGGCGAACGCCTCCTCGATGAACTTTTCGTCATTGAGCGACCCGCCGCTCAGATTGACCGACACGTAGCTCGAATGCTTCAGGTACCGGGCGTTTGCCTCCAGCCACTCCAGGGTGGAGGACAGCACCCACTTGTCTATCGCGGCGATGCGGCCGTTGCGTTCCGCCGCCGGGATCACCTTCCAGGCCGGCACGATGGAACCATCGGTGTCGCGCATGCGCAGCAGCACTTCGAAATTCAGCGATCCATAGGGATCGCGCAGGGACATGATGGGTTGCATCAGCAGGAACAGTCCCTCCGGCTGGGACTTGCCAAGACGGTGGATCAGGCGCAGCTCATCCCGGTGCTCGGAAAACACCGACATATCCCGCTGGTAAACGACCAGATTTCCCTCGTGCCCGCTCTTGGCTTCGCGGCAAGCGCGGTCCGCGAGCGACACGGCGTCATCTTCCTTGATGCCGCGGGTGATCTCGACCAGTCCGATCGAGCATTTCACGTTGAACGCCCGCGCCCCTTCGGTGAACGGCCCCGTCGATATCGCGGTGATGATGCGTCGGCAGGCAGCCGCGGCGTCCTGCAGCGCGCCTTTCGGAAACACCACGACGAACTCGTCGCCGCCGACGCGGCCGAGGACTTGACCCGGTTCCAGGGTTTGGTTGATGCGCTCGCAGACCTGACGCAGCACCATGTCGCCCGCTATATGCCCGAACAGGTCGTTGATAAGCTTGAAGCGGTCCATATCCACATACGCCAGCGCCATGGCTTCATCGTCGGCCAGGGCGGTACTGCTGGCCACGAATACCCGCTCGACGCCGCGCCGGTTGAGGGTGACGGTGAGGGGATCGTGGTCGGCCAGGAAACGCAGCCGCGCAGTGGCCTCGACGCGGACCGTGATGTCCTGTACGGACCCTTCGATCCGGCCCTTATCCACCGTGGCTTTGACCAGGAAGGACTTTCTGCGTCCAGCGGCGCCG
>JAXMJU010000327.1:0-14189 GCA_034376265.1 Sulfuritalea sp. | reverse complement strand
ATCCCAGCGCCGCGGTGCATTCGCTGGCCGGAAGTTTCGGCCTGGCGCAATGGCACCAGCGCCCCTTTCGCGCGCCGCATCATTCGGCGTCCCAAGCGGCCCTGGTGGGCGGCGGCGGCACGCCGCGGCCGGGCGAGATTTCCCTGGCGCATAACGGCACCCTGTTTCTCGACGAATTGCCGGAGTTCCAGCGCAGCGTGCTCGAAGCCTTGCGCGAGCCGCTGGAAACCGGGCAGATCCACATCGCGCGCGCCCTGCGGCGCGCCGAGTTCCCCGCCCGCTTCCAGCTGGTGGCGGCGATGAATCCCTGCCCCTGCGGCTGGCAGGGCCATGCCGCCGGCAAATGCCGCTGCACGCCGGACCAGGTCGCGCGCTATCGCGGCAAGCTGTCGGGGCCGCTGCTCGACCGCATCGATCTGATGCTCGACGTGCCGGCGGTCGATGCCGCCGATCTGTCCGCGCGCGGCGACGGCGAAGCCTCGGCCACGGTGCGCGGCCGCGTAGCCGCCGCCCGGGTGCGCCAGATCGAACGCCAGGGCAAGCCCAATGCGCAGCTCAATCCGGATGAAATCGACCGCCATGCACGCCCCGATGCCGGCGGCGCGCAGCTGCTGAAACAGGCCATGACCCACCTGTCGCTCACGGCGCGGGCTTATCATCGCATCCTCAAAGTGGCGCGCACCATCGCCGATCTGGCCGAAGTACCCGACGGCGCGCTGTTGACAGCCACCCATATCGCCGAGGCGGTGCACTACCGCCGCGGTCTGGCCCACTGAAAGAGGAGCGCGATGCCCAAGCAACTCCCCGCTGCCGATCTCACCGCCGCCCAGCTGCAAGGCATCCTCGGCATCGCCGACGACGCGATCATCTGCTTCGACGGCGCCCAGCACGTCATCCTGTTCAACAGCGGCGCCGAGCGGATCTTCGGCTGGTCGGCGGCGGAAGCGCTGGGGCAGCCGATCGACCTGCTGCTGCCGCATCGCTTCCGGCCGGAGCATGACCAACTGGTCGAGAGTTTCCGCCAGTCCGGCGACGTCGCCCGCAGGATGGGCGAGCGCCGCGCGATCCATGGCCTGCGCAAGGACGGCAGCGAGTTTCCCGCCGAGGCGTCGATCTCCAAGCTGGAGACGAATGGAACCCTGGTCTATACGGTGATCCTGCGCGACAGCACCGCGCGCGTGGCGCATGAGCGCGAACTCGAAGCGGCCAAGGAAAAGGCCGAGGCGGCGATGCAGGCCAAGAGCATGTTCCTGGCCAACATGAGCCACGAAATCCGCACCCCGTTGAATGCCGTGATCGGCATGACCAGCCTGCTGCTCAACACCCGCATCGACGACGAGCAGCGCGACTATGCCGAAACCGTGCGCGCCAGCAGCGAAGCCCTGCTGACCATCATCAACGACATCCTCGACTACTCGAAGATCGAAGTCGGCAAGCTGGAAATAGAGCGCTATCCCTTCGACCTGCGGCGCTGCCTCGAAGAGGCCATGGACCTGATCAGCGCCGAAGCCGGCGAAAAGAACATCAACCTGGCCTATTTCATCGACGACAGCGTACCGGCATCGCTGATCAGCGACGCCACGCGCCTGCGCCAGATCCTGGTGAATCTGCTGTCCAACGCGATCAACTTCACCCATGGCGGCGAGGTCGTGATCACCGTCGCCGGCACGCCGCTGGACGAGATCCGCTTCGAGATCCGGTTCGCGGTCAGGGACACCGGCATCGGCATTGCCGAAGACAAACTGAGTATGCTGTTCCAGTCCTTCAGCCAACTCGATGCCTCGACCACCCGCAAGTACGGCGGCACCGGCCTGGGCCTGGCGATAAGCCGGCGCCTGGCCGAAATGATGGACGGCCGCATGTGGGCGGAAAGCCAGATCGGCGTCGGCTCGACCTTCTGCTTCACCATCGCGGCCGAAGCGGCCGGTCCGCAACTGGCCAACAATTTCCTGCAGGAGTACTCCTCGGCGCTGTCCGGCCGGCGCGCGCTGATCGTCGATGACAACAGCACCAACCGCCGCATCCTGGTCAAGCAGGCCCTGACCTGGGGCATGCTGCCCTCGGCGGCCGCATCGGGCATCGAGGCCCTGGATTTCATCCGCCACGGCCAGGCCTTCGACGTCGGCATCCTCGACATGAGCATGCCGGAAATGGACGGCCTGGCGCTGGCCCTGGAAATCCGCAAGCATCGCGACGCGCTGTCCCTGCCCCTGATCATGCTGACCTCGGTGGCCAACCAGCGGACCCGCGACGGCACGATGGACAAGGCCGATTTCGCCGCCTATCTGAACAAGCCGATCAAACCCGCGGCCCTGCTCGACGTGCTGCTGCACGCGATGCACATCACGCCGATCGACTCCATCGACCGGCAGCCGGTGCGCAGCGACCCGAATCTGGCCGACAGCCTGCCGCTCAAGATCCTGGTGGCCGAAGACAACACGGTCAATCAAAAGGTGGTGCAGCAGCTGCTGGCCCATCTCGGCTATCGCGCCGACGTGGTCGCCAGCGGTGTCGAAGTCCTCGACGCGCTGGAGCGGCAGAACTACGACGTGATCCTGATGGACGTGCAGATGCCGGAAATGGACGGCCTCGAAGCAACCCGCCGGCTCAAGGCGCGCTACGTGGGCGCTGCCGCACCGCGCATCGTCGCCATGACCGCCAGCGCCATGCCCGGCGACCGCGAAATCTGCCTGGCCGCCGGCATGGATGCCTACGTCTCGAAGCCGGTCGAGCTCGACGACATACGCGCCGTGCTGCTGACCGTGAGCCAGGCGCCGCGGCAAACGCCGCCGAGTTCGGAGCGGGACGAGACGCTGCCCGTGATCGACCCGCGCCGCATCTCGAAACTCCTGGAACTGCAGGACGAGCAGCAACCGGCCCTGGTCGCCGAGCTGATCGAGCTGTTCTGCAGCGATTCCCCGCAGCATCTGGACGTCCTTGCCGCGGCGATAAGCAGCGGAGACGGCGAAGCGCTCGCCAACGCCGCCCACCGCTACCTCTCCAGCATCGAAAATCTCGGCGCCCAGCGCATGCGTCTGCACTGCATGGAGATAGAACGGCTGGGCCGCGCCGGCACGATCGCCGGCGCCAGTCAGGCCCTCGAACAGCTCTGCCTCGAATTCGAGGCGGCACGCACGCGGCTGGCGGCGATCGCCGCAGGCCGCGCCTAGAATCTTGCGCCGGCAAGGCGCCCAGGAGCATCCCCGATGAAATACCGCATCATTCCCGTCACGCCCTTCGAGCAGAACTGCACCCTGCTCTGGTGCACCAAAACCATGCGCGGCGCCTTCGTCGATCCCGGCGGCGACATCGAACTGCTGGTGGATACGGCCGCCCGGCTGGGGGTCACCGTCGAGAAGATCCTGCTGACCCACGGCCACATCGACCATGCCGGCGGCGCCGGCGAACTGGCGCAGCGCCTGGGCGTGCCGATCGAGGGGCCGCAGCAGGAAGAGAGCTACTGGATCGACCAACTGGTGGCGCAAAGCCGCAGCTTCGGCTTCCCGCCGGCGCAAGCCTTCACGCCGGACCGCTGGCTCAACGACGGCGACACCGTCAGCGTCGGCAACGAAACCCTGCAGGTGATCCACACGCCGGGCCACACGCCGGGCCACGTCGCCTACTACCACGCCCGCTCGAAACTCGCCCTGGTCGGCGACGTGTTGTTTGCCGGCAGCATCGGCCGCACCGATTTCCCGCGCGGCGATTACCAGGCGCTGATGGATTCGATCAAGCACAAGCTCTGGCCGCTAGGCAACGATGTCGAATTCATTTCCGGCCACGGCCCGATGTCCACCTTCGGCGAGGAACGCCTCAGCAATCCCTTTGTCGGCGACCGCGCCTGAACCCTGCGCAACACCAAGGGAGTCCCATGAGCCATAACTGGAAATTCTTCCGCGCCGGCGGCTTCGATCAGGTGCGCATCGATACCGCAGCCGACCTGCTGAATCTCAAGGAACTCGACCAGAAACTCTGGGTCGCCCTGTCCTGTCCGGTCAGGGGCATCGAATTCGACGCGCGCAGCCTGGCGCTGATCGATACCGACAACGACGGCCAGGTGCGCGCCGCGGAACTGCTGGCGGCGATCGACTGGGCCGCGGCCCGGCTCAACGCTGCCGAGGTGCTGGCGCAAGGCCTGGCCGGCGTGCCGCTGGCCGCGATCAAGGACCCGGCCGTGCTCGCCGCCGCGCAGGGGCTGCTGCCCGCGGGCGGCGATCTGGTTTCGGTCGAGGCCGCCAGCGCGGCGGAAGCCGAATACTCGGCGCGCGCGCTGGCGGCCTGGGAAGCCGGCGGCAACGCGGTGAAGGTGCTGGGCGAAGCCACCGAAGCGGCCTGCGCCGCGGTCGCCGCACTGAAGGAGAAGCTCGACGATTTCTTTGTCCGCTGCCGCCTCGCGGCCTTCGATACGCGCGCCGGAGACGCCATGAACGCTTCCGACGATGCCCTGAAGTCCCTGGGCGCCGCGGCGCTGTCCGCGACCCATGCCGATATCGCCGCGCTGCCCCTGGCAAGAGTTGGCGCTGGCGCCACGGTGCCGCTCGGCGCCGGCAGCGATTCGGGCATCAATCCGGCCTGGGGCCAGCGCATCGCCGCCCTGCGCGAGGCCGCCGTGGTGCCGCTGCTGGGCGCCCGCGAGGCGATCTCGGAATCCGACTGGCTGGCGCTGCAGGACCAGCTCGCCGGCTATGTCGCCTGGCAGGCCGCCAAGCCCGCCGGGCTGCCGCCCGAAGCGGAAGCCGTGCGCGACCTGGAGCGGCTGGCGCGCTACGTGCGCGACCTGCTGCCGCTGGCCAACAACTTCGTCGCCTTCCGCGATTTCTACACACATCAGCCGGGTACGCCAATGCGGGCGACCTTCCAGATCGGCACTCTGTATCTCGACGGCCGTTCCGCCGAACTCTGCGTCGCGGTCAATGACGCCGCCAAGCATGCCGCGCTGGCCGGGCTCTCGCGCATCTGCCTGGTGTATTGCGACTGCACCCGCAACGACGAAAAACTCAGCATTGCCGCGGCCTTCACCGCCGGCGATTCGGATCAGCTGATGGTGGGCCGCAATGGCGTGTTCTACGATCGCCAGGGCCGCGACTGGAACGCCACCATAAGCAAGCTGGTCGAGCATCCGATCAGCCTGCGCCAGGCCTTCTGGTCGCCCTACAAGCGCCTGATGCGCATGGTCGGCGAGCAACTGCAGAAGCTCGCCGCGAGCAAGGCCGCCGCGGTGGAAGGCAAGCTCGGTGCTGCCGCCGTCGGCGTCGGCAAGAAGGTCGAGGCGCCGGCTGCGCCGCCAGCCTTCGACGTCGGCAAGTTCGCCGGCATCTTCGCCGCCATCGGACTGGCGATCGGCGCGATCGGCACCGTCCTCGCAGGCGTCATGAGCGGGCTGCTCGGACTCAAGTGGTGGCAGATGCCGCTGGCCGTCGGCGGCCTGATGCTGCTGATCTCGGCCCCGGCCATGGTGCTCGCCTGGTTCAAGCTCAGAAGCCGCAACCTCGGCCCCATCCTCGACGCCAACGGCTGGGCGGTGAATGCGCGGGCGCGCATCAACATCCCCTTCGGCACCTCGCTGACGCAACTGGCGCAACTGCCGCCGGGCGCCGAACGCGCGCTGAGCGACCCCTATGCCGAAAAGGAACAGCCGTGGAAGACCTATGCCGCCATCGCCGCCGTGCTGTTCGTCGCCGCGGCGTGGTTTACGCGCTGAGCGTTCAGGGCGAGGCCGGGCCCTCGTCCGGCTTGAAAGACGGCACAGGCGGCAAGGGTTCCAGCAAATCCCGGATACGCGGTTCGGCGCGCGCCCGCAGAGCCGGGTTCTGACTCAGGACCGTCAGCAGGAATTCCCGGTTGGCTTCGATCTGGCGGATCAGGCCCAGGTTCTGCTCGCCGGTCATGACGCCGCCCCCGGCATCAGTTTGACCAGCACGAAGTCGATTTCCTTCCCTGCCAACAGCTTGATCAAGGCGAACATGCCCACTGTTTCACCCTGCCCCGGCCAATGTCTATCGTCAAACCGCGCCAGTAACTACTTACGCAGCCACCTGTTCAAAGGAGAAGTGGGGAATGTCGGCGCGTTGCCACGCGTGTTCGACGGTAATTGCCACGATGTCACCTGCGGCATTCAGATCGAGCAATGTGCCTTCGTCGAGATCGCGGGATTCCGTAACGGCTTCCCTGCGAAACTCGATATACAAAGTGTCGGTGTCCTGAAAATACTTGATGTTCAACTCTCGGCCCCTCGATCGCAGAAAGCATTGTGTGCCGTCCCGCCCGCGCCAGCGCGCTGCGTCCCATCAGGAACTTTCACGACCTGTCGCGCCAATAGTCAGGATGGCGCCGGAGATGCATTACAGCAAGGACGTGGATCGACGGGCCGCGCGGTACGAACAGCACTCCATACGGGAAACGATTGGCCAGCACCCGCCGAATCTCGCCATCGACCATGGGCCAGGCGAGCGGCATTGCATGGGCGCGCTGGATCGCGGCATGAATCTCGGCGGCAAAGTCGCCGCCGAGACCGGCGGCTCGTTCTTCATACCAATCCACGGCAGCCAAAAACTCAGCTTCCGCTTCCGGATGAAACAGAAAACTCATTGCCCGAGACGACGACGCACTTTCTCGAACACCTCTTCGCCAAGGACGGCATTTACGCGGCCGGAATCAAGATCTTCGAGGCGCCGGCGAGCGGCCACAAGCCATGCTGCCGCAGCGGATTCATCAACCGGATTGAGTGTCTGCAAAAGCGAATCGACCAGCCGGGCTCGCTCCTCCAGCGGCAAGGAGGCAGCTTCGTTAATCAGGTCGGCGGTTTTCATGGCGACAACTCCTTGCAGGAACAGGATGCAAGCTTATCCCAGCCACCGTCCGTCGTCCAAGCGGCGGGCGCGGCCGAGGGCTTCGAGGGCTTTGATGATGTCGGGCAGGCGGGATTTCCAGCGGCCGCGGCCGCTGAAGTTGGCGGCGAGCTGGGCTTCGGTTTGTGCGGTGGGGGAGTCGGCGAGTAGTTTGGCGACGGCGGCGAGTTGTTCGGGGAGCGCGACCGGCCACGGAATCGTCGCACTGCTCCCCTCTCCCCTTGCGGGAGAGGGGCCGGGGGAGAGGGGGAGTTGTTCGGCGCGTGGCATCGCCCCCTCTCCCCAACCCCTCTCCCGCAAGGGGAGAGGGGCTTGAAATTCTGGGCGCAGCCATCTGACATGGCCTTGCGCTTCCTCGGCGCGACGCCCGGTGTTGAGCGCGACCAGGCGTGCGAGCAGGGTTTGCTCGTCCCCGGGCTGGCCAATGAGGTCGTGCCAGCCGTAGGCGTCGAGCACGGTAGCATCGAGTTCCCCGTGCAGTTGCCTGAGCACGGCGACCAGGCCTTTTTCGTGGATGGCCTTTTCCTTCGCGTTCAGCGGCATTGCATTCGCCGTGTCGCCAGCGCCAACTTTCACCAGCACGTTGTAGAGCCCGGTCAGCGTCAGCTCGGCGTGCGCCGCCAGCACGCGCTTGCGGTGGGCGTCGATCTGCTCGGCGAGATCGCGGATGCGGGCTTGTTGTTCGGCTGTGGCGGCGGGGAAAGGGAAGGTCTCGAAGCAGCGGGATTTTACGTAGACCGAATCATTGCCCACACCAAGCCAGCTACCAGACGCCATGGCCCAGGTGACATGAACGCGGCTGGAAAATACTCCGAGCCAATACGCATCGTCGAGTGCGATGCAGACCAGTTTGTTGTCCGGCGCAATTGCGGCATCGAGAAACTGGAAGACGCGGTGTTTGGCGGTTTCGCCGGTGGCGATGTAGCGCGGCAGCCCAGCCAGCATTTTGCGCAGTTCCGAGCGAGGCTTGCCGTGCAGCCACCAAAACTTCGCGTACCCTGCTCCGTCCGGTGTCTGGGCTTTCGCATCGCGTTCAGGTTTCACACGCTCCAGCACCCACTGATACGTTGCTGGCCAACGGCGGCGCACTTCGTCTGCCTCGAAACCGAACAGGTCAATCAGCTTCACGCCTCGCGGCCGGTCGGTCAAGTCACGGCCGTTGCGGTAGGGCTTGATCGGCGCGTCGGCTTCGAGACGGGCCGCCTCGTCAGGTTTAACTATGAACCCCGCGCCGTGCAACTTGAAGCCCGGCGAGCTAATGCCGCCATTCGCGCGCAAAGCCTGCGCCGCCGCAACATTGGCGCCGACGCTCAGATCGGCGTGAATCATGCCGCTGCGCTCGGCCAACTCCACATCGAGCCCTTCGCCCTTGCCTTCGCTTTCGGCAGTGACGGTGAGTAATCGACCAATCTCGTAGTAGGCAAGCGGCGTGTCGACAGAGTCTTCTACCGTCATTCCCCGCCAAGCACTCATAGCACCGACGGTCATCGCGATGCGCACCGCGGCGCCGTCGGCGCTGTCCACCCAGGGATGGTCGGGCACGGCGAAGGCCAGATGCAGGCCCTGGTCGAGCGCGCCCTGCACCACGCGGCGGTTGAAGGTCTGGCGCAGGCTGTTGGTGGTATGAAGCCGAAGCGCGCCAGCTTGCCCTGCGCCACGAGTTGCGCGGCGTGGTGCCACCAAAACATGACGAAATCGGCCGACTCGGGCACTGCCGGCCAGGCGCCGCGCAGCGCATCGGCATAACCATCGCCGAGCGCGGCGCGCATGGTCGAGGCGCCGATGAAAGGCGGATTGCCCACCACCACATCGGCCGTCGGCCATGCCGCCTGGCGCGGATTGCGGTAGCGCTCCAGGGCCACGCGCGCGGTTTCGTCGGGCACGTCCTCACCGGTGACGGGGTGCTGCTTCATGCTGCGGCCGTCCCAGCGGCTGACGGCGATGCCCTGGGCGTCGAACACATGGTCGAGGCCGTCGTGGGCCAGCACCGCGTCGCGGCATTCGATGTTGCGAAAGTCGCGCAGGATCGGGTTCGGCAGGCTGGCGCCCGAGTTTCCCTTGCTGATTCTGAAGTGCCATTGCAGGTAGCCGATCCACAGCACCAGCTCGGCAATCGCCGCGGCGCGCGGGTTGAGTTCGAGGCCGAGGAACTGGTGCGGGTCGACCGCGAAGCCTTCGGTTTCGAGCTGGGCCTGGCCTTCGCCGAGGTCGTGCAACTGGTTCAGCACTTCGCCTTCGAGCCGCTTCAGGTGTTCCAGCGCGACGTAGAGGAAGTTGCCGCTGCCGCAGGCCGGATCGAGCACGCGCAGGCTGCACAGGCGATGGTGGAAGGCGCGCACTTCGGCGATGGCCTCCTTTGGCTTGCCCTCGTTGGCCAGCAGCACGGCGGCGCCCTGCACGTAGGCCCAGCTCTGGCGCAGGGGTTCGATCACCGTCGGCTGCACCAGGCGCTCGACGTAGGCGCGCGGCGTGTAGTGCGCGCCCAGCGCGTGGCGTTCCAGCGGATCGAGCGCGCGTTCGAGCAGGGTGCCGAAGATGGCCGGCTCGACCTGGGTCCAGTCGGCTTTCGCGGCTTCGAGCAGCAGGGCGATCTGCGGTTTGGTGAGCGGCAGAACGTCGGGCTGCTTGAACAGCTTGCCGTTGAAGCGCGGCAGGGTCTTGCGCAGCACCACCGAAAAGCCGCCGGTGTCCATCTCCTGCCACAGCGCGCCGACCAGCGGCACGAACTGCGCGGTGTCGTCCTTGAAGCTTCGCAGCAGTTCGGTGAAGCTGGCCTTGGGAATCAGCCCGACATCCTCGGCGAACATGCTGAACAGGCAACGCGTGAGGAAGCCGGCGACGGCCTCGGCGGCGTGGCCAGCCTGTTCCAGCGACCTGGCGACATCGGCCAGATGGGCGGCGATCTCGCGCGTGACGCGCGCGGCGGCCGATGCCGGGTCGAGGCTCAGCGGGTCGAGCCAGACCGCTCGCAAGCGGGCACGGACGGCTTCGTCGTGCAAATCTGCCAGCCGCAGCCGGTGCGAACGCGGATCGGGAAATGGCGTGTAGGTGGCGCCGCTGCGGGTGAATTCGGCATACAGCTCGATGACGTGGCCGACATCGACCACCACGACAAAGGGCGGCCGGCCCTCGCCGGCCGGCAGGGCGCGGGCGTAGTTCTCGGCCTGGCTGCGGGCGCGCAGCAGGGCATCGTCGAAGCTCCTGGGTGTTGCTCCCGACGCCGTGGCGCCAGCGCCAACTTTCAGTTTCTTCGCTTCGAGCACGAAGGCGCCGCGCCTGTAGCAGTCGATGCGGCCTTCCGAGCTGCCGCCGTCGCCGTGGCGGAACACGATGCGCCGCTCGAAGACATAGGCATTGTCCGCGGTATCGGCGCGCGCCGGATCGGGCACCGGCACGTCGAGCAGGACGCAGAGTTCGCGCACGAAGCTCTGGGCGTTGGCCAGCTCGCTGCCGTCGGCATTCTGCCAGCGGGCGATAAAGGCGCCGACAGCCGGCGCGGAAGTGGATGCGGCGTTCATGATGTCGGGATTGTAACGGCGATCCGAGCGCGGCGCGCTCAGGCTTTGGCGGCGGGCGGCTGCCCGGTGTGCAGGTGGATCTGGCCGACGAAGGCCATGGCGATGACGGTGGCGCCGATCGCCAGCCAGCCGACATTGCCGTAGCCGACGATGCGCCCCGAGGCGTCGGCAGCGATCATCGCCCCGCCCAGCCAGGAGGCGCTGCCCGATGCCAGTTGCTGCACGGCGCCGTTCATCGACAGGAAGGTGCCGCGCAGGCGCGGTTGCACCGCCGAGGTGACGATGGCCATGGCCGGCACCATGCGCCCCGGGACGAAGATGAAGAACAGCGTCGACCAGACGATCATGAGCCACAGCGGCACCGGCCCGAGGTGGGTCTGCACCAGCAACGGCAGCATCGAGCACAGCGCCATCCAGCGGTAGACGCGGATCTTGCCGTGGGCATCGGCCAGGCGCCCGACCAGGCGCGAGGTGAAGAAGGTGGCGGTGCCGCCGAACAGATAGATCAGCGGAATGTCTTCCTGGCGGATGCCGACGTTGGCGGTGACGTAGATCGTGATGTAGGGGATCACGGTGAAGCCGGAGAACATGATCAGGGCCATGAACAGCAGCGCCCGCAGGTGGTTGGCGTCGCGCAGCACGGCGGCCATGGCCGCCAGCGGATGAGCCCGCTCGGTTTCGGAGACGGTGGCGCCGGGCAGGTGGCCGCGCAATGCCGGAAGCATCTTCCAGCCCAGCAGCAGGAAGCCGCAGGACAGCGCGGCGATGAAAATGAAGGGAAAGCGCCAGCCGAAATGGTTGGCCAGGTAGAGCGACAGCGGCACGCCGGCCACGGTCGACAGCGAGAAGGCCGACATGATGGTGCCGCTGGCGCGACCGCGACGCTCGAAGGGAATCAGGTCGCCGACCATGGTCTGCACCATCGAGCCGAGCACGCCGCCGAAGGCGCCGGCCGTGCCGCGCGCCGCCAGCAGGGTCCAGTAGCCCGGCGCCAGGCCGCAGGCCAGCGTGGCCACGGCGAACAGGGCGAACATGGTCAGGAGCAGGCGCTTGCGCTCGAAACGGTCGACGAACATCGCCGCCAGCAGCCCGGTGAAGGCCGCGGAAAAGGTGTAGGAGGAGACCAGCAGGCCGAACTCGTGGGTGCCGACGCCGAGCTCCTGCATCAGGATCGGCCCCAGCGGCATCATGATCATGAAGTCGAGGATGTGGGCGAACTGGACGCCGGCCAGGGTCAGCAGCAGCATGCGTTCGCGGGCGGGGTCGAGGGCGGCGGGCATGGCGGGCGAATTCATGGCGGACTAAGGATTTGAAGAGTTGGCGCTGGCGCCACGGCGCGTTAAGGCCGCCCCAAGGCGCCCGGCGCCTGCAGCCGCGCCCGCCACCATTTCTGCGCCTCGCCTTCGCCTTCGAGGCTCCAGGCCAGCCACAGCGGCTCGTTGGCGCGCACTTCGGCGATGTCGCGGGCGACCAGCTGGCGCTGGGTCAGTGCGGCGTCGATGCGGCAGCGCGGCAGGAAGCCGTAACCCAGCCCGGCGATCTGCAGCGCGATCTTGGCCTCGATGTTCGACACGGTGATGCGCGACTGCCCGGCGTGCAGGCCGATGCTGCGCGTCGGCAGCAGGCGCGCGCTGTCGGCGACGACGATCGCCGTGTGTGCGCGCAAATCCTCGGCCGTCAGCGGGCGGTCGATGCGCGCCAGCGGGTGTTGCGGCGCGACGCAGAAAATGAATTCGATGTCCTGCAGGCGTTTCGCCTGCTGGGCGAAGCCGGAGGGCGGATCGCCGACGGCCAGGATCAGGTCGGCGCGGCCTTCGCGCAGGGCCTCCCAGCTGCCGGTCATGACTTCGGTGCTGATGCGCAGGCGTGTGCCGCAGTCCAGCGCCTCGAAGGCGCGGATATCCTCGACCAGGGCCGCGGCCGGCAGCAGCGAGTCATGCACCAGGCGCAATTCGGACTCGTAGCCGGTGGCGATGCGGCGCAGGCGCGATTCGAGATCGGCGGCGGAACGCAGCAGCCAGCGGCCTTCGCGCAGCAGTTCGCGACCGACCGGGGTCAGCGTGACGCGCGGCCCGCGCCGCACGAAGAGCTGAAAGCCGAGCTGTTCTTCGAGCTTGGCCACCGTGTAGGAAATCGTCGACGGCACCTTGTGCAGGGCTTCCGCCGCCGCGGCAAAAGAGCCGCCGCGATCGATGGCATCGATGATTTCGATCGCGTCGAGCGTCAGCTTGAGCATGGGGAAAGGTTTAACATTCGAAAAATTCGACTATAGCTCGTGAAAAGTTTCGTCGCCGAACGCCTTGTAATCGTTGATACTCGACCTTAGTTGAGTATTCCGCACAGGCTTTACCGAGGCATTTCCGAGAAGAATTCTAGCAGCGATCATCGGCAACATCGAACATTTAAACCGGAGGAAACACCATGTCCCACACAGTCGTCGTTTATCACAGCGGCTACGGCCACACCCGCAAGCAGGCCGAGGCCGTGCACCAGGGCGCCGCCGGCGTCGCCGAGGCCACCGCGGAACTGCTCGAAATCAGCGCGGAAGGCGAACTGCCGGCCAGCGGCTGGGAAAAGCTCGAAGCCGCCGATGCCATCGTCTTCGGCTCGCCGACCTACATGGGCGGCGCCTCGTGGCAGTTCAAGCGCTTTGCCGATGCCAGCTCGAAACCCTGGCATGGCGGCAAGTGGCGCAACAAGATCGTCGCCGGCTTCACCAACTCGGCCTCGATGAACGGCGACAAGCTGTCGACCCTGCATTACCAATTCACGCTGGCCATGCAGCACGGCATGGTCTGGGTCGGCACCGGCATGGTGCCGGCCAACACCAAGGCCGCCACGCGCAACGACGTGAACTGGCTGGGCTCCTTTGCCGGCGCCATGGCCCAGTCGCCCGCCGATTCCAGTGCCGAGGACGGCCCCCCGGCCGGCGACCTGGAAACCGCGCGCCTGTTCGGCGCCCGCGTCGCCGAGACTGCGCTGCGCTGGAACCGCTGAAGCGCCAACGTTCCACCACAACCGAAGGAGACAGACATGCTCGAACTGCGCAAGGCCTCTGCTCGCGGCATCGCCAACTTCGGCTGGCTGGCTTCGCGCCACACGTTTTCCTTCGGTCACTATCACGATCCAGCGCAGGTCGGCTTTTCCGACCTGCTGGTGATCAATGACGACCGCGTCGAGCCGGGCATGGGCTTCGGCACCCATGCGCACCGCGACATGGAAATCTTTTCCTATGTGCTGGAAGGCGCGCTGGAGCATAAGGACTCGATGGGCACCGGCTCGGTGATCCGCCCCGGCGAGGTGCAGATGATGAGCGCGGGGACCGGCGTCAGCCACAGCGAGTTCAACCACTCGCGCGAGGAGCGGGTGCACTTCCTGCAGATCTGGATCGTGCCGGACCGGCTGCGCGTCGCGCCGCGTTACCAGCAGACGCATTTCGCCGACGCGGAGAAGCGCGGCCGCCTGCGCCTGATCATTTCCCCCGACGCCACGGACGGCGCGCTCGGGGTGTATCAGGACACTCGCGTTTATGCCGGTCTGATAACGGGCGCCGAGCGCGCCGAATTCGCCGTGGCGACCGGGCGCTACGCCTATGTCCATGTCGCGCGCGGCGCGCTGCGCGTCAATGGCATCACCATGGCGGCCGGCGACGGCGCCCGCGTACGCGACGCGGGCCAACTGGTTTTCGATGGCGGCGAGGATGCCGAGGTGCTGGTGTTCGACCTGCGGCCGAACGAACTGCCGGGGCGCTGAGCAAGCCAGAAAGTTGGCCTTGGCGCTACGGCAAGCGCCAAGGCCTCATGCGCCCTCGTGCGCCAATGGC
>JAXMJU010000326.1:0-34123 GCA_034376265.1 Sulfuritalea sp. | reverse complement strand
ATTTCGGCCACCGCGGCGTCCAGCGCGGCGGCGTCGGCCTCGACCGTGAGGCGGAAGATTCGCGTGAAGGCATCCTGCGCCATGCGTGCGGCGAGGCGCTGCAGTTCGGGCGCCGCGAGGCCCGCCAGTCGGTCGGCGGGCGGCGGGGAGTTGCCGCTGTTACCATCGCTCATCGTGCTTGTCCAAAACTCAAAAGCCGCATTATGCAGATCTGGGTCGATGCCGACGCCTGCCCCGGCGTCATCAAGGAAATTCTCTACCGCGCCGCCACGCGGCACTCGCTGCCGCTGATCCTGGTCGCCAACCAGTGGCTGCGCGTGCCGCCCTCGCCCTGGATTCATTCAGTGCGGGTGGCGCAGGGCTTCGACGTGGCCGACAGCCATATCGTCGAACAGGTGGCGGCGGGCGACCTGGTAATCACCGCCGACATTCCGCTGGCGGCGCTGGTGATCGACAAGCGCGCCTTTGCCCTGAACCCGCGCGGCGAGCTCTACAGCGCCGAGAACATCCGCCAGTTGCTGGACCTGCGCAATTTCATGGACCGCCTGCGCAGCAGCGGCGTGGATACCGGCGGGCCGCCGGCCTTCAGCCTGGGCGACCGGCAGAGCTTCGCCAACCAGCTCGATCGCTTCATCGCCCGGCAGCACAAGCCGGCCTGAGGCCAAAGGCCGACGCGCGTCTTCAGTTTGACGGCAGGTAGGCGCCGCGCCGTCCCGCCAGCGCCAACTCCTGGATGCTCAGGCCCGCAGCCGCCGGCATGGCCCCGAACTGCACCTGCCCCGGCATTCACGGCGTTCCGGCGCTACGAGGCTACCGCCGCGCATGATGCGGGTCGCCGAAGGCAGTTCACCGAACATGCGGCGGTAATCGGACGAAAACTGCGACAAGTGCCAGAAGCCCCAATCGGCGGCAATATCGCCGACCAAGGCATTGCCGCCGCGCTTGATCAGATCGCGCTTGGCGCCATTGAGGCGCAGCATTTTCAGATAAGTGGCAGGGCTTTCCCCGAGTACGGCCTGGAAGCAGTTTTGCAGGGTGCGCAGCGAAACATAGGTGTGCTTGCAGACATCGATCATGGTTGGCGGCTCTTCCCGCCTGTCCAGGGCATAGGCGCGGGCGCGCTGCACCACCTTCTTGGCCTTGCCGGTGATGCGCCTTTCCTCTTTGCCGGGTTCGCCGCAGAGCAGCTTGACGATCAGCGTAGCGAGTTCATCGTGCAGTTGCCGGGCGACCGCAACGGGCAATTTGTCGTCCGCACGATGCAGCAGTTCGCGCATCAGGCTGGTGAGACTGGTGCGCAGGCTTTCCGCCGCAAAACGATCACGCAAGGGACTGGCGGAAAGGAGGCGCACGCGTTCTCGCGTCGAGCCGGGTATGTCGTCGCACCAGTTTTCGAGCTGTTGCATAGGCAAACCAAAACCCATCATGGAACTGGTCTTGGGCGTGGTGAGAACCAATTCACCCTGCCCCTCGAGAAACAGCACGTCGTCCATGCCCACCGCACCGCCATGCCAGCGCGCCTCGCCGGACATCGCCGAGAATACCCCGAGCGCCACCGTGTCCTTGCAGCATTGGCCGGTCTGGAACACGGCCTGCGACAGCTCTTCCTGGAAGATATGGAAATTGTCGAACTCGATTTCCACCAGCCGGCTGCGAAATGCGCCGCGGGAAATCTGGTCGTAGTTCTGGTTCCAGCCGGTGAGTTGTCCGGCATGATCCTGCGAGTCGAGCAATTCACGGTCGCGTCGGTAGGCTCGCGTCATCGCCATTTGAGCTGTCGTCATGTGTTCCTCCGCCGGGACCGATCTGGGGCCGATCACCGTAGCGTTGGATGGTTGTTCATTTTGCTTTTAACGTCAAGTTGCACTGCACCCAAGACCAGGCCCTTGCCGAAGGCCGGGCGCCGCCCCTAGCCAGCGCGGAATTGCTGAAGATAGATAACGCCGCGCGCCTGCCGCGACTAAAGTCTTCCGCAAAGACCGGAGCATCGACCGCCCCGGATGAGGAACAGCCCCTATGGACGATTACCCGAAGCTAAGGCTTTATATCGACGGCCGGTGGGTCGAACGCACCGACTCCGGCAGCATGGCGGTGGAAAATCCTGCCGACGGCAGCGAGCTTGGCCAGCTTCCCGTGGCCGGCGACGCCGAGCTCGACGCGGCACTGGAAGCCGCCGGGCGCGGCTACCGGGTGTGGCGCTCGCGTTCGGCGTTCGAGCGCTTCCAGGTGATCACACAGGCGACACGGCTGTTGCGCGAACGGGCACCGAGGATTGCGCGCGCAATCACCCTGGAGCAGGGGAAGCCCCTGGCCGAGGCGTTGCGCGAAGTGCAACTGTCGGCCGACATCATCGATTTTCTTGCGGAAGAGGGTAAGCGTCTGTACGGGCGCACGGTGCCGCCGCGCCAGGCCAACGTCCTGAGCCAGACCGTAATGCGCCAGCCGGTGGGACCGGTGGCGGCATTCACGCCCTGGAATTTCCCGGTCAATCTTCCCAGCCGCAAGCTGGGCGGTGCGCTGGCGGCGGGATGCAGCGTGATCATCAAGCCGGCCGAGGAAACGCCGGCGAGCTGCATGCTGCTCGTCGAGGCATTTCATGACGCAGGTCTGCCGCCGGGCGTCATCAACATGGTCTGCGGCGAGCCGGCGAAGATCTCCTCCACGCTGCTTGCCGCGGAACCGATCCGCAAGGCGTCATTTACCGGATCGATCGCCGTCGGCAAGATGCTGGGCGAGCTGGCGGCGCGCGGCATGAAGCGTTATACGGCGGAACTTGGCGGCCACGCGCCGGTGATCGTTTGTGCCGACGCCGATATCGCAAGCGCGGTGAAGCTGGCAGTAGTTGCCAAATTCCGCAATGCCGGACAAGTCTGCGCCTCGCCGATACGCTTTTATATCCACGAATCCCGCTATGCCGAGTTTCGCGACCGCTTCGTTGCCCATGCCGAGGCGCTCAAGGTCGGCTCCGGGCTCGACCAAAGCAGCGACATGGGGCCATTGATCCATGGCCGCAGGCTGCGCGAAATGCAAAACTTCGTCGATGACGCGCTGGCGCTGGGGGGCAAGCTCTGCGGCGGCGGACAGGCCTTGCCCGGCAAGGGACATTTCTATCCGCCCACCGTGCTCGAGCAGGTGCCTGCGGCGGCCCGCGTACGGCAAGTCGAACCCTTCGGCCCGATCGCGCTGCTGCAGCCGTTTTCCACGCTCGACGAGGCACTGGCCGAGGCCAACGGCCTTGCCGTCGGCTTGAGCGCCTATGGGTTCACCCGCGACCTGGCGACCGCGCATCGCCTGGGCCAGGAACTCGAAGCGGGCATGGTCGGCATCAATCATTTCGGCGTATCGCAACCGGAAACGCCGTTTGGCGGCTGGAAGGAAAGCGGCATGGGCCAGGAAAGCGGCATGGAGGGCCTACTCGCCTACACCGAGGTGAAGCTGGTGAGCATCGCGGCCTGATGCCCGACGCCACAAGGAACCGCAATGATCGAATCGGTGGACACAGCGCCAACATGCCAAAACAATTGAAGACCGTGCTCCTGGTCGCCACCTGCGACACCAAGGCTGACGAGGTGCGCTACCTGCGCGAGGAACTGGTGCGCATGGGCGGCGCCGGACTGATCATGGATGTCGGTGTTTTGGGCGAACCCGGTTTCGCGCCGGACATTGCCAATACCGCCGTTGCCGCCGCTGCCGGGGCGACGCTGGAGGAGCTCGCCGCACTCGGCGACGAAAATCAGGCCATGACACGCATGGCGGTCGGCGCCGTGGCGCTGGCGAAAGACCTCCATGAACGGAGCGTGGTGCATGCGGTGATCGTGCTGGGCGGCACCATGGGAACCGATCTGGCCCTTGACCTTACCGGCGCCTTGCCGCTCGGCGTGCCGAAGCTGGTGGTGTCGACGGTGTCTTTTTCGCACCTGATTCCGCCCGAGCGGATCGCGCCGGACCTGATGATGATCCTCTGGGCCGGCGGACTCTATGGCCTCAACAGCATCTGCCGGACGATGTTGAGCCAGGCCGCCGGCGCCGTCCTCGGCGCCTGCAGCGTGACGGTGCCGGCGCGCAATCAGCGGCCGATCGTCGGCATGACCTCGCTGGGCAAGAGCTGCCTCAGCTACATGACGACCCTCAAGCCGGCCCTGGAGGCCCGCGGTTACGAGGTCGCGGTTTTTCACACCACCGGAATGGGCGGCAGCGCCTTCGAAGCCCTGGTGGCGCAAGGGCGTTTCGTCGCGGTGCTGGATCTCAGCCTGCAGGAGGTCAGCAATCACGTGAACGGCTCCATCGTCACTTCAGGTGCCGGGCGCCTGGAGGCCGCCGGGCGCGCCGGCGTGCCCCAGATCGTCGCTCCCGGCGCGGTCGACATGATCGACCTGCCGACCTGGCAGCCGCTGCCCGAGCGCTATGCAGAGCGCGCCTATCACGCGCACAACCGGCTGATCGCGTCGGTGGCGACGACGTCGCCCGAACGTTGCGCGACGGCGCGCTACATCGCCGACAAGCTGGCGCACGCGACGGGGCCGACGGCGCTGGTGCTGCCGCTCAAGGGCGTCCAAGAATGGGATCGTCCCGAGCGGGCGCTGCATGCACCGGAAGCCCACGGCGCTTTTATCGACGAACTGCGGGGGCATGTGCAGGCTCCGGTGCAACTCGTCGAGCTCGACGTGCATATCAACGACGAGGAATTTTCCGCCGGCGTGCTGGCGATCTTCGACGAATGGGTGGCGCGCGGCGTGATCGGCGCCGGCCAGGCAGGCGTGCCATGAGGATCAGGCCCGCCGGCCTGCTGCTGGATTTCGGCAGCGTGCTGACCTATTCCCTGTTCGAAAAGCATCGCGATACCGAAGCCATGCTTGGCCTGCCGGCGCACAGCCTCGGCTGGCTGGGGCCGCTCGATCCCGCGACCGACGAACTTTGGCGCGCCATGCAGGACAACCGGATCACCGAACGCGACTACTGGGCGCGGCGCGCCGACGAAATCGGGCGCGCCTGCGGCGAGTCCGGCTGGGACATGCACGCGCTGTTGAGCCGGGTGCGGCATACCCAGCCCAATGCGGCGATCCGCGCCGACATGCGCGCCCTGGTGCGCGCCGCGGCGCACGCCGGAATCAAGGTCGGCATCCTGTCGAACGAACTCGAATTGTTCTATGGCCGGAGCTTTCTCGATCGGCTCGACATCATGGCGGACATCGCCGTGGTCGTCGACGGCAGCCACAGCAAGATCCTCAAGCCGGATGCCGCGGCCTACCGCGCGGCGGTGGACGCCATGCAGCTGCCGCCGGCCCGGCTGCTGTTCGTCGACGACCAGTTTCACAACATCGCCGGCGCCCAGGCGGCCGGCCTGCAAACCCAGTATTTCGATTTGCGCGACGCGCCCGGTTGCTGCGCCGCGATTGCCGCGCGCCTCAGTCTCGATCTCTCATCCGGAGCCATGCAATGAACCTATTTTCCGCAGATGACGCAGATTCACACAGATTACCTTCCATGAATTCATCGCGTTGCAGAAATAACCTGGGGCACCCGGTGGGTGATGGACTGCCTAAGCCCAATTCTTTGATCTATCTGCGTAATCTGCGAAATCTGCGGATGCATTCGAGGTTTTTAGGATGAAGCCTTTCAGCAAGGAAGAACTCAAGGCCAACAACGCACGCTATCTTTGGCATCCCATGGCGCAGCCGAAGGCCATGCGCGAAACCCCGCCGGACATCATCGCGCGCGGCGAAGGCAGCTGGATCTGGGACATCGACGGCCACAAGATGGTCGATGGGGTCGGCGGCCTGTGGAGCGCCAACCTCGGATTCGGACGCAGCGAGATCCGCGATGCGATCGTCGCCCAGCTCGATGAACTGGCCTTCTACAACGTGTTTCGCGGCACCACGCACCCGCGCGCGATCGAGTTGTCGACGCGCATGGCCGAATTCATGCGCGAAGACGGCGTGGTCGCCAGTTTCTTTTCCAACGGCGGCTCGGATGCCGTCGAGGGCGCGCTGAAGCTGGCGCGCCAATACTGGAAAATCCGCGGCCAGCGCGATCGGACCAAGTACATTGCGCTGCGCCAGGGTTATCACGGCGTGCATTTCGGCGGCATGAGCGTGAATGGCAACACCAATTTCCGCCGCGCCTACGAGCCGCTCTTGCCGGGCTGCTTTCATATCGACACGCCCTGGCTCTACCGCAACCCCTACACCGACGACCCGCAGGAACTGGGCGAAATCTGCGCCCGCCAGTTGGAGCGGGAAATCGTGTTCCAGGGGCCCGACACGGTGGCGGCATTCATCGCCGAGCCGGTGCAGGGCGCCGGCGGCGTCATCGTGCCGCCGGCCAACTACTGGCCGCGCATCCGCGAAATCTGCGACAAGTACGAGGTGCTGCTGATTGCCGACGAAGTCGTGACGGGCTTCGGCCGCACCGGCCACATGTTCGGCACCCGTATGTGGGGCGTCAAGGCCGATATGTGGTGCCTGGCGAAAGGCCTCTCTTCGGGCTATATCCCGCTCGGCATGACCGCCATTGCGGGCAAGGTGGCGGAGGTTTTCGACGGCGGCGATGCGGCCTTGGGGGCGGTTACCCACGGCTACACCTACAGCGCCCATCCGGTGGCCGCCGCCGCCGCCCTGGCGACCCTGGACATACTCGAGCGCGAGGATGTGGTGGGCAATGCGGCGCGCCAGGGCGAGCATCTGCTGCGCCGCATGCGTGAAATCGGCGCCGGCTCGCGCCTGGTCGGCGACGTGCGCGGCGTCGGCCTGATGGCCTGCTTCGAGCTGGTATCCGACAAGGCGACCAAGACCAGCTTTCCCCGCGGCGCAAGCGAACCGACGGCCATCGCCCGCGCCGCCTACGAGATGGGGGCGATGGTGCGGGTGTCCGGCCCCAACATCATCCTGTCGCCCGCGCTGACCATCTCGCGGCAACAGATCGATTTGCTCTGCGATATTCTCCAGCAAGCATTCAACAAGGTCGCGGGCAACTGATCCCGACCGCAGAAGGAGTGGGCATGGACAAGCCGCCGGGCATCAAGAAAGGCATTGGATTCTTCTCGCTGTTCTGCATCGCCATCGGCGTCATCGTCGGCCAGAGCACCATCGTTTCATTGCTCCAGGCCGCGGGAATCGCCGGCTGGGGGTTTCTTGGCGCGATGGTCATCGCCTATGTGCTGATGCTCTGCAACTCTGCCACCTTCGCCGAACTGGCCCTGATGATGCCCCGTCACGGCGGCCTCAGCGCGTATTGCGAGGCTTCGCTGGGCCACTTTCCGGCGATCTTCGCCGTGTTCGCCGGCTACGTCGTGCCGGCGCTGTTCGGCCAGGCGGCGGAACTGATGCTGGTCGATAGCGTGATGGCGCAACTGCTGCCGGGTGCGATGCCGACCATGGGCTGGGCGGTACTGCTGCTCGCGGTCCTGGTGCTCCTGAATTACCTCGGCACCGACGTGTTCGCGCGCACGCAAACCCTGCTGACCGTCGTGATGCTGGTTTTCCTCGCCTTGACCGGCATCGTCGCCTCCACCGGCGGTTTCCACACGGGGGCGCCTGTGGCCAGCGGTGCCGGCCTGGCCGCAATGGCCGAAAACGTCACGGTGATCGGCGTGGTGTCGCTGGTGCTGTACTCCCTGATCGGCACCGAATTCGTCACGCCCCTGGCGGAAGACGCCGAGAATCCGGCGCGCGACATCCCGCGCGCGATGTTCATCGGCCTCACGGTGGTGACCATCGCCAACGCCTTGTTCTGCATCGGCGCCGGCCTGCTGCTGTCGCGCGAAACCCTGACGACTGCCGCCACGCCGCACCTCGAGTATGCCGTCGCCGTATTCGGCCCGATGGCCAAACTGGTGTTCGGCGCTATCGCCATCACCGCCACCGCCAGCCTGGTCAACACCGTGCTCGGGGCCTTGCCGCAAATGCTGCACGGCATGGCGATGAGCGGCCAGGTGTTCCCGGTATTCAAGCGCCTGAGCCCACGCTACCGCACCCCCTGGGTGGCACTGCTGTTCGTCGCCTGCCTGCCGCTGGTGGGGGTGGCCTGGTCGGGCGGCGACGTCGGCAAGATTCTGCCGCTGATCATCGCCGCGGCGAGCGCATGGCTGATTTCCTACATGATTGCCCACCTCGCGCTGATCGTCCTGCGCCTGCGCAGCCCGGATGCGCCGCGGCCTTATCGCGTGCCCCTGTTCCCGCTGCCGCAAGTGATCGCGATACTCGGCCTCGGCTACGTGGTCGCCAACAGCGCGCCGGCGCCGGAACTGGTCGCGCCGATATTTACCTCCCTGGGCCTGGTGCTGGCGCTGATTGCGGTGATCGGCGCACTGTGGATCAAGATCTTCATGAAAAAGGGCCTGTTCGAGGCCAATCCGGCCTTGATCGGCGAGACGCCGAAGCATCATTGAATTGAACAGGAGACGCCTGCAATGCGTATCGGAGTACCCAAGGAAATCAAGATTCACGAATACCGCGTCGGGCTCACCCCGGCGGGGGCCCGGGAGCTGGTGCGCTGGGGACATCAGGTCACGGTGCAGGCCGATGCCGGCAAGGCCATTGGCTTCGGCGACGAGCAATATGTCGCGGCCGGGGCACAAATCGCCGCCACGGCCAGCGAGATTTTTGCCGACTGCGACATGATCATCAAGGTCAAGGAACCCCAGCCGGTCGAATACCGGCAGTTGCGCCGCGGACAGATTCTCTACACCTACCTCCATCTGGCGCCGGACCCGCTGCAGACACAGGGCCTGATCGACAGCGGCGCGACATGCATCGCCTACGAAACCGTGACCGACGGACGCGGCGGCCTGCCGTTGCTGGCGCCGATGTCCGAGGTGGCCGGGCGCATGTCGGTCCAGGCCGCGGCCAAGGCTCTGGAATTATCGTCCGGCGGCTCCGGGGTGCTGCTGGGGGGAGTGCCCGGCGTCGCCCCGGCCCATGTCACGGTCATCGGCGGCGGCGTGGTCGGCATCCATGCCGCGCGCATGGCGCTGGGCTTGGGGGCGCAAGTGACCATCCTCGACCGTTCGCTGGCGCGCCTGAGGGAAATCGACAACGACTTCGGCGGGCGGATTCGCACCCTGTTCTCGACCCATGACGCCATCGAGGCCGAAATGCGCATGGCCGACGCGGTGATCGGTGCGGTGCTGATCCCCGGCGCAGCCGCACCGAAACTGGTCACGCGGGAAATGATCGGGCTGATGAAGCCGGGATCGGTGCTGGTCGATGTCGCGATCGACCAGGGCGGATGCGCCGAAACCTCGCAGGCAACCACCCATCAGAACCCGACCTACGTGGTCGACGGCGTGATCCACTACTGCGTCGCCAACATGCCCGGCGGCGTCGCGCGGACATCGACCCAGGCGCTGACCAACGCGACGCTGGAACATGCCCTTGCGATTGCCAACAAAGGCGTCAGGCAGGCCTTGCAGGACGACCACAATCTGCGCGACGGACTCAACGTCTGCGGCGGCAGCGTGACCTGCGAGGCCGTGGCGCGGGAACTCGGCCACCCCTATGTGCCTGCCGAAGAGGCACTGGCGGCGATCGACTAGGCAAGAGTTGGCGCTGGCGACACGGCGCGCCCGCGTCACCGCTTGCGCCTAACGCTCGGCGGCAGCCACCAGTCCGCGCTTGGAGAAAGTCAGCAGCGAGCCGTCGCCGGCGACCACCGCCGCGGTCAGCGCAAGCCTGTCGTCGCGCTGCCGGGCGACGAAACTGATGCCCCCGTCGCTGCTGCTCAGCGTCACGCCGTCGAGCCCTACGCCCCACAGCGTGTTCCCCGCCTCCACCAGATCGGTGATGGAGCTCTTGGTATGGGTCGCCGCCAGGCTCCACGACTTTCCGCCATCAAGGCTGCGGTACGCGGTTCCGCGCAATCCGGCCACGACCAGGCTGCCGTCATGGAGCGCGAGTCCGGTCCAAAGCGAGCCCTTGTAGCCCGTGTCGAGATAGGTCCAGGTCGCCCCGCGGTCCGCGGAGCGCAGCACGGTACCGCGCTCGGCGGCGATGTATAGAACATCCCCGCGGTTGCCGAATACCTTGAACAGGTTCCGGTCGCCCCGGCCACCATCGGGCGGTTTCGGCAGGCTCACGCTGTTCCAGCTCTTGCCGCCGTCCTGCGTCGTCAGCAGCAGCGCCCAGAGGCCGACGGCGACGCCGTTGCTGCGATCGACGAAATGCACCGAAAACAGGGGCCGGTCGATCGTCGTGTCGAGGCGCTGCCGGGTCCAGGTCTCGCCGCCGTCCTCGGTGTGCAGAATCGCGCCCCAATGGCCGACGGCCCAGCCGAACTTGTCGTCGACAAAAGTCACCGCGGTCAGCGTGGAATTCACCGGCACTTCGCGCGCCTGGCGGAACGCGCCACCATCGGAAATCATCACCGTGCCGTAGTCGCCGACCGAAACCACGCGCTTGCCGGCTCGCGCGGCGGCGAGTACGGGCGCCTTGCCCGCATAAGAACTGGGGAGTGCCGCTTGCGCGGTCAAGGGGGCGCCGTTCGCCGCAGCAGGCACGGCAAGCGGCAAGCCGAGCAGGAAACTGTATGCAAGCAGAAGTCTGGGATTCATGTCGAGGGTTCAATGCGTCAGGATGCCCGGCGCGCGGACCGGTCCGCGGCGCGGGAAAAGCCGCTCCAGCCAAACCGCCAGGGCCGGCAGGGCGGTTATGGCCATGATCATGTTGACCATGAACATGAAGGCCAGCAGCTTGCCCATGTCGGCCTGGAATTTGAGTGCCGAGAAGCTCCAGGTCGCGACGCCGATCGCCAGCGTCACCGCGGTGAAGATGGTCGCCGTCCCGACTTCGAGTATCGAGTGCTCCAGCGCCTTGACGATGGGCTGACCACGGGCCATGTGCATTTGCAGGCGGTTGTAGATATAGAACGCATAGTCGACCCCGATGCCCACCGCCAGCACCATCACCGGCAGCGTCGCCACGGTCAGTCCGATCTGCAGTTCCTTCATGAACCAGTAGCCGATGAAGGTGCCCACCGTCAGCGGCAGGCAACAGGCGATGACGGCGCGGAAGTCCCGATACACCGCCGCCACCAGCACAATGATCGCCGCATAGACGTAGAGCATCATCGGCAGCTCGCTCTTTTCCACCTCGTCGTTGACCGCCGCCAGCACGCCGGCGTTGCCGGAAGCCAGGCGTATCGTCACCCCTTCCAGCCGGTAGTTGTCGCGGAATGCCTTGACCGCATCGACCACCCGATTGATGGTCTTGGCCTTGTGGTCGCTGAGGAACAGATGAACCGCGGTCATGCTGCAGTCCTTCTTCATGTACCCCCGGTTGCGGCCGATCTCGACGCTGAGCGCGGAATAGTTGCCCGGATCGATGGGCACCACGCTCATCTTCGGGTTGCCCTCGTTGTAGCCTTCGTTGAACATCCGCAACTGCCCCGCATAGGAATTCGCCGAAAGCACCCCGGGGACGTTCTGCAGGGTCCAGGTGAACTGGTCCTGGAAAACCCCGAGGGCGATGTTTTCACAGGACTCGGGGGCGGCCTCGAAGATCACCGTCAGCCAGTCGAGGCCCGCGTCGTAGTTTTCCGCAATCGCCACGGCGTCGAGGTTGAAACGGGCGTCGGCACGCAACTCGGGCGCGCCGGGCTGCAGCGTGCCGATCACCCGATCGTGGCTTTGCCAAACCGCGACACCGAAGATCACGGCGGTGATGCCGATCACGATTAGCGCATTGCGCGGTTCCGCAACCCGCGCGATGACGCGCAGCCAGCCGGCGCGTTGCTCGCGCTTGAGCATCGCCTCGTCGGCATACTGCTTGGTGAAGTTGAACATGGATGCCGTGATCGGCAGCATCACCAGATTGGTGATGATCTTGAAGCCGACGCCCAGCGAGGCGGTGATCGCCAGTTCACGCACCATCGGAATCGGAATCAGTATCAGCGTAATGAAGGAAACCAGGGCGGTCACTAGGGCCAGGGTGCCCGGAATCAGCAAGCCGGTGAAGCTGTTGCGCGCCGCCTCTTCGCTGCTCTTGCCGTGGGAAAGCTCGCGCACGATGAAGTTGATCTGCTGCACGCCGTGCGAAACGCCGATCGCAAACACCAGGAAAGGCACCAGCACCGCCAGCGGATCGAGCCCATAGCCGAGCAGACGCAAGGCGCCGAACTGCCAGACCAGGGAAGTCAGCGAACAGACGATGGGCAGAATGGTGAAGCGTATCGAGTGGCAGTACCAATACACCGCCAGGGCCGTCAGCAACAGCGCAATGCCGCAGAATTCGACGACGGCGGAGGCGCCATCGGCGATATCGCCGATCTGTTTGGCAAAGCCGATGATCTGGATTTCGTAATCGCCGTCCTCGAACTTGGCGCGGATCTGCTCTTCGAGCAGGCGGTTATAGGCGATGTAATCGACCTTCCTGCCGTCCTTGTCGTATTCCTGAATCTCGGCGACGATCATCGCGCTGCGCTGGTCGTGCGATACCAGCGTGCCGACGAAACCGCCCTGGCTGGCCGCGCGCTGGATGCCGGCGATTATCTCGGGGGTAAGTTGCGGCGGCGTGATGGTCCCCGAAATCAATGGGTCGGCGCGAAAACCTTCCTCGGTGATTTCGTTGACGAAGCTGTTCGGCGTCCAGAGCGACTGCACGCCCAGGCGGTCGATGCTGGGCAGATAGGCGACGGCCTGGGTCACCTCGTAGAGACGGGTCAGCCCCTGCCTGGTCCAGATCGTTCCCTGGCGTGCCTTGACCACTACATTGAGGCGATTGGCACCCAGTACGTCGTCGCGATACTTGTTGAAGGTTTCGGTGTACTCGTGCCCGGAGGGCATTTGTTTTTCGAATCCGGCATCCATGCGCAACTGCAGCGCGAAATAGCCCATGAAGACCGTGAATACCGCGAGCACCGCGAGGATCGGCAGGCGATAGCGGAAACAGAAGGACTCCAGTTGCTTCAGACGCCGCGTGAGAAACTGATCGAGGTCGTCAATTTGAAATAGTTTGGGCACTGGCGATGACGGACAAGGGGTTTACGAAAACCGGCGGGCCGAGGCCCGCCGGAACCGGAGATGGAATCAAAAGTTGTACGACACGTAGCCGCCAACGAAGTCCCTGTCCTTCAGCACCTGATGGTATTCGGACTTGCCGCCCCAGAAGGTGGTGTAGTTCACGCCGGCCTGCCACTTGGCCGGGTTCTGCACGAAGTTGACATAGAAGTTGGCCGATTTCGCGCCCTCCTGCCAGAACGCCACCAGATTGGGCGTTTCGCCCTTCAGGGCGCCCATCATGAAGATGCCGGGAATCACTTGCCAGCCGCTGATCAGCGAGCTGTCGTAGACCAGGCTGAAATCGAACAGGTAGCCAAACGAGTCCTTGGTGCCGGTACCCTTGACCGTGGTCTTGTTGCCGTTGGCGGGCCAGGTGTACAGCCCCCCGGCGATCACCTGGTCGACCGTGATCGGACCGCCGGTTCCGTTGACCGTCCGCGTATAGATCTTGTTGGGATCGGCTTCCGGGTAGCGCGTCCAGACGAACTCGCCGAGGAAATAACCGGTCTGCGCGCCGACAGCATCGAGGAACCAGCCATGATCGCCCGGCGTCAGCGCCAGGATGCCGGTGATGTGGGTCTGGTACTTCTTCATGTCGATCCAGCCATCGCAGTCATAGGCACCCGGGCCGACCGTCGCCGGAATGAAGTTCTGTGCCGTTCCGCCGGTTCCCGTCGGCGTGCAGGCCGAGAGCGACACCGCATCTTTTGGCCGGTAGGACAACTCGGCGCCGACCGCCCAGTTGCCGATCGAGGTGTTGACGCTGACGCCATACATTTTCCGGTTTTCCAGGAACACGTTCTCGACCGTGCCGAAAGGTGCCAGCCCGGTGTCCTTCCACCAGCGGCCATTCGGCGTCTTGTCGTGGTAGTTCATGTAATAGAAACCGAGATTGAGGTCGCTATCCTGCGGCGTCCAGCGCATCGACAAGCCGTACTGCCCCGAATTCTTCGGCGTCAGATCGGACGTCTGCGGTACCGCAAAGGCGGTTGCCGATACCCCGGCGCCGGCAAACGCGAAGCCTCCCAGTGCCGCCTCCGCAGCGGCCAGGCTGACTCCGTTCAGCCGTGCATAGGTTGGCGCATCGATACCATTGAGCCAGGAAAGGCCACCGGGGCCGCCGCCAAAATCAAGATAGAGCTGCTTGTGCGATCCCTTGCCGGCAAAATCGGCAACCGACCAGTAGCTGCCGATCGCAGGCAACTTGCTGCGGTTCCAGCTGGTCTGGTAGTAGGCCTCGAAATTCAGGCCGTGACCGAGCCCGGTGGCAAAGCTGATGATCGGGGCGGGCAGGAACACTTCCTTCAGCTGCATCCCCGGGCTGGACAGGCGGTTGATGTCCATGGCATTGGTGGAATTGATGCCGCCGGGGGCAAACAGGCTTTCGCCCCAGCTCACCACCTGATTGCCGACCCGCACCCGCGCGCGCTGCTCACCGATGCTGAATTCCTTGCTGACCCAGAGGTCCATCAGGTTTACATCCGAGGTCATCTGCTGTTTCGCATCCCCCAGCAGTTCGGTGCGGCGCGTTTTGTCGGCAGCAAAGTCCTGCATCCAGTTCGCCCGCGCCATGAAGGTGATGTCCGACGGCAGCTTCAACAGCAGTTCGTGGTTGCCCTTGAGATAGGTGGTGAAGAAATCGCCCTTGTTGTAGTTCATGTTGCCGTCGTCACCATTCGACCAGACGGCGAAATCGGCGCTGGCGCCGCAAGGCCCGGTAACATCGCCGACCAGGGAGCAACTCTGGTTCTTCAGGCGCTTGCCGAAGCCGAAAGTGACGGTCGAATCGAATGAACCCTTGACCGATTCACCCTCGAAGGTAAAGGCCTGGGCGCCCAGTGAATACAGCCCTGCCAAGAGCATCGCGGATGCGAGTCGTGTTGTTCTTGCTTTCATGTTCTTTCCTCCCCAATCAACGCTCGCTGATCGCGCGCAGGTTTTCAGCCGAATAGAACTCTTTCCTGAATTTCGCGTCTTTCGACTCGACCACCCAGCGCATGTCGTGTCCAGCGCCCAGCGGGCTCTGGTCGAAAACAAAGCGTCCACCTTCCAGCATGTTGTATTGGACGAAGGCCGGGTTGTCGCAACTGGCGGTTTCATAGACGGGAATCACGAAGCTCTCGCGCAGCTTCCACAGCTTGCCGTTGGCGTCGAAATCCTCGGCCACGGAGATCGACCAGCTGTCCTCGTCCAGATAGAAGGTGCGCTTCGGCACCACGTGACGCACGCCGGCCTTGACCGTCGCTTCGACCACCCAGACGCGGTGCAGCTCGTAGCGCCGCGCTGCCGGATCAATGCCGTCGGGTTTGACTACGTCATTGAACTTGGCCTTCGGATCGTAGATGCCGAAGGAGTTGTAGCCGACGTAGATTTCCTTCTTGCCGACCAGCTTCCAGTCGAAGCGGTCGATGGTGCCGTTGAACATGCGCGGCTCGTCCAGCGTGTACTGGTTCTCGAAACCGATCTGCGGCGCGTCGTAGGAATACGAGGGCATACGACGGACGCGGCGCTGTCCCGGGAAATAGTAGAACGTATCGCTGCCGACCCGGTCGGTGTAGTAGGCGATTGCCAGGGCCTGACCCGCCAGCGCCACCGGGCTTTCATAGGCGAAGTAGGTGTAGTACTCGATGGGCGGCAGGTCGGCCAGCGCGGTCGACCCCTTGGCGCCCCACGGGAAGAAGTAGGTTTGCGTGGCTCCGGCCTGCACCCAGTCGCTGCTGCCCTTGCGCGGCGAAAGCGTGATGAAGTTGCGTGCCCATTCGAAACCGATGCCGGCGTACTTCATTTTGTAGTTCCACATCGCCTCGGCCCCGGATTTCGGGATCGGGAACGGGATGCCCGGCATGAAGCCCTCCTTCAGGCTCCAGCCGTCCGCACCGAGCTTGGCCGCGGTGGCATTCTTTTTGGTGTTCTGCTCGACGAAGTCCGGATTCGCGCAGCTGCGATGCGTCGGGTAGACGTCCATGCGGTAGCCCGGCGTCTGCTTGATCAGTTGCACCTGCCCCGGCGTCAGCTTGTCGGCATACTTGTCCACGTTCGCGGCGCTGATCGAGTACAGGGGCTTTTCACCCTTGTCCTTCCATGCCGCAGCGCGATTCTGACCATGACTCCAGCCCGGGCCCTGCGCCTGGCGGCCCGGCCAAGCGGGTATGGAGCCGTCCTTGTTGCCGGCCTTTTCGGCACCGACGGGCGTCAGGTCCTTGCCCAGCCGCCCGGCCTCCTGGGGCGATGCCGCAAGACTTGCTCCGCAAAGCATCGCGGTCACCGCCATTGCGATCAGTTTCATTCTCTCCCTCATTGCCATTACTCCTCTAGGTATGGTTTTCCGTACAAAGTCGCCGCGCCATGCCGCCGCGCTTGCCAGCCACCGCCATCTACTGCCCGCCGATTTGCGCCAAGACCTGCTCTCGCAATTTGCGAACTTCTCCCGGCGCCAGCGGCTTGCCGCGCAGTGCCGCGAAGCCTTCCGCTTTCAGTGCGACCGAACTGCCGTTGAAAGCGGCCAGCACATACGAAGCCACAGCCGCCAGTTCCTGATCCGAAAGCGCCGCCTGGGAAGGCATGACTCCGACAAACTTGCCGACACGGGTCTTGATCGTGCCGGCCATGCCCGAGACCAGGACATGGGCGATATAGGTGCGCCCCAGGTCGGCTTCCGCAACTTTCTTCAGGGCTCCCACCAGCGGCGGCGCCAGCCCGGGAATCCCCTCGCCGTCGGCCTGGTGGCAGGCCACGCAGTGCTTGCCGAATAGCTCGGCGCCCGCAGCGCCGTTGGCCTGGGCGCAGATCGAGGTGCTGCACAGGGCCACCGCCATCCCCAGCAAGAACAGGCGCCTTTCCATCACCGCGCCCGAGGCGACTCGGCGGTGCCGACCACCGCCGCGACCGTGCAGTGATAGCTGTTGTTGCCGTTGGCCATGCACCAGTTGACGTCGTTATGCACGCCCATGCGGTAGCCGGGCCGTTCGCCTTCGTTGCCGTTGCACAGGCAGCGCCCGCAACTGGTCGCCCCGCAGCAGTCGTTGTAGCTGATCAGGTAGTCCCGGCCGTCGTTCGGGTTGTGGCAGGTGCCGACCCAGGTCACTTTCGATACTTCGGTTCCCGGCGGGCAGCTCGAAATCGTGCCGCCGCAGCAGGTGCACAGCCAGCCGTCGAGCGCGCAGTAGCGCCAGTATTCGCAGGCGGTATCGTCATTGCGCTTGTCCTTCGGCGCCGCATGGGCTTCCCGCGCCACGCGATCGAAGGGCAGCACCGGCAGGATCAAGGCCGTGCCGACCAGGAGGCGGCCGATGCGCGTCAGCGCACTGCGCCGGGACGTGCTCTGCGCCGCGAGTCGCGTCTTCTGTTCGAAGTAATTGTCGAACCATTTCACCTGATGTCTCCTCTGGAGATATGTCCGATGCGCGCCATTACGCGCGCTGATCGATGAATTCCTGAACCGAGGCGACGCCCAGTTCCTTGGCGGTGAACAAGCTCTCAAGCTGCTCGCGCGAATTGACCAGGCCCTTGGCGCGAATCCGTCCGTCGTCGCCGACCAGCACCGCGTAGGGCAGGCGGCCGACCTTCAGCGCCATGCCCAGTTCGGCCGACAACAGATAGGGAAAGTCGAAGAGCTTGGCCTTGCGATAGAAGGCGAGGTGCTCCGCCTGATCGCCGTCGCTCGCCAGAACCACGTCGAGCCAGCCGCGCTCTGCCTGCTGCACCGAGCGCAGGATAGGCAGCAGCTTCTTGCACACCGGGCAGCTCGGCGAGAGAAAGAACAAGAGCTGGCTGCGCGTCCCGCCCGCGGCGCCGACCGCCACGTGGCTGCCGGAAAGCGAGTCGATGTCCAGCCGGGGGGCTGGCTCGCCGACCTTGGGCCCGTTGTCGAGCATCAGCGCTCCCATCGGCGCCACGCGTTCGTACAGGATTCCGATCTGGCGCGCCAGGGCCAGCACCGTAACCATCAGGACCAATACCACCGCCCACAACAAGACGTTCGAGATCACAATCGCATCGATCATTTCAGGAGTTCCTCAAAGCGCTCAGACGTGGTTGAGTGGCCAGCAACTGACTGACCAGGGCATACATGCCGAGCAGCGCCAGGGTGGCGCAGGCCACGGTCAGGTAATCCATCCACACCAGCTCACGCAGCGTGGACTCGGCGGCGATCCACGGAATCGCCGCGATCAGGACCAGGTTGCGCGCGACCAGGCCCCAGGAGATCGACTGGTCGCCGATGCCGCCACCGAATCCGCCGCAGCCGCATTCGATTTCGGAGTAACCCCGCAGCAGGTTTATTGCCACCGCCGAGGTCACCAGAAACAGCAGTACAAACGCCAGCAGCGCGGCCGGCAGGCGCGTGGACTGAAACAGCAGCAGCGCTCCGGCAAGCGCCTCGGCCAGCGGCAGCAACCGGGCCATCCAGCCCACCATGGCGGCAGGCAGCAGGCGATAATTCTCCAGGGCCGCGGCGAACACTTCCTGCTCCTTCAGCTTCTGCCAGGCTCCCGACAACAACACCACGGCCAGCGCAGCCCCCATGGCGTGGGACAGGACCGGGTCCACCTGCAGCGATATCGGCGTCATCATTGGACTACCCTTCCCCCAGCCCCCTCCCCAGAGGAGGTGGTGACTTCGGTTCGCGAGCTTCGCTCGCTCCGTGTCGATGGCTGCGCCGCCCTTGGGGCGGCCCGGCGGGCGGCGCTCACTGCGTATCCATGAGTGTCGGGGTCTCGCCGAAAGGACCGCCGCTGCCGAGGCGCTTCAGGCGCCCCTGCTGCGGTGTCGCGTTGAAAGCGTTGAGCATCGCCTTGGTGCCGTCGAAGGCCAGCAGACGCGGCGCGGCGCCCTGGGTCACGGCCAGGGTCGTGGTGCCGGCCGCCGGGCTGCGCGCAAGGCGCTTGCCGGATGCCAGGTCGTAGGCCCAGATTTCGTCTGCGGGATTCTTGTGACTGCCTTCCGCGCCGTTCCTGTGCATGCCGACATAGAGCATTCCGCTCTGTTCATGCACGGCCATCAGTTGATAGCCGCCCGGCCGCCAGCGGCCCTTGGCATCCGCCGCCGGGACCAGTGACCAGCGCGGCGGCGCCAGCGCCACGTCGCCGCCGATATCGACCGGCTGCAGATGGCCCTTGAAGGAGGCGAAGTAGTAGCGGTCGCCGATTTTTTCGCCCGAGACGAACAGCGCATCGTCGTCGGGATCGAAGAAGGCGGCGCTCTTCTTTCGCCCCACGACATTGCCCTTGTCATCGAGCACGACCGTGAGCATGGTGCCGTCGCCGCACAGCGAGGAAAACCGGTCGGAAACGCTGGCCGGCGTATAGATCGCCCAGCAACCCGGGGTCGCGACCTCGGTGACGAATTTGCCGGCGCTGCGATCGACGATGCTCACCGAACTTGCCGGAGTCGCGTTCTGCACGAAGATGAAGCGCCCATTCGCCGAACTGCGGATCAGGCCCTTGTAGGCCAGAGCCAGGGCACGCTTGCCGGGCAAGGCGATCTCCGTCTTGAGCTTGAGCGTGAGCGCGTCGTAAACGTCGATCTGGTCGAAGCGCTCACCGCGGTTCAAGCGCGCGTAGTAGGTGGTGGCGACATAGATTTCCGATCGATCCGGCGAGAGCGCCGTGTGGGCGACGTAAGCAGTGCCCACCATGCCTTCCAGCTTCAGACTGGCGCCGTCGATGATCAGCAGCTTGCCGTCGATGATGTGCGGAAACGCCGCATCGTTGAGGTAGAGCCGATACGGGGTGGCGGCCGGCAGATTTCTCACGGCGATGCGATCCACCGGCAACTCCGCGGCGATGCTGGCGGCAAGGGCTGCCCACGAGCACAGCATGCCAAGTCCGAACGCAAGCAATGACCTTGGTAGCATGGTCCTACTCCTCGAATGCCGCCCGGAGGCCCGGACGATCCAGTTGTTCTTATGTCGAGGCTGATACTAGGTTGTGGATACTGGATACGTTATCCAAATTCGGCAATTTTCAGCCTGCCGTGAACTGCCTTTTCATGTCGCAGCGCAACAAGCAATTTTCCGATCCGGGCCGGGACTGGACGGGCATTAGCGGCATTTCCCAGCCCGCGAATTGACCATGTCAAACAAATGGTTTTTTGGGATTTGGCCGCAAGCTTTTGGCGAGCGGTCATTAATCATTCGATCTAGAAGCAGGCCGGAAGCTTGCCGCAGGCCGCGGCGGCTCACGCCGCCACCCGGCCCATCGCCTCGATGCGCAACAGATTGCCGAATTGTGATAACGCCGGCTTTCCAGTGTTGTTAAGGTCAAGCTACCGTGCCCATCGGTTGGTCGCAACGCCGCGGCTGTCCGGCAAAGTTCCGCTGCGCATGCCTGCGCCGGAGGTATGGCCTGAGCACCCGATTTCACCTAATAACACCAACAACTGGAGACCCGCCATGAAGATCTACCTGAATTTCGTCAACGGCCAGCCCGTGGGTTCGGAGCAGACTTTCGAATCGCGCAACCCTGCAACCGGCGAAGTCCTCGGCCTCGCCCCGATATCCACCGCGACGCAGGTCAAGTCGGCGATCGCCGCCGCCCGCGCGGCACAACCCGCCTGGGCCGCGCGTCCCGATGCGGAGCGCAAGGCGCTGATGATGAAGCTGGCCGAGGCGATCAAGCAGAACGCGCCCTACCTCGCCGAATGGGTCACCCGCGAACAGGGCAAGCCGCTTGGCGGCCTCGGCCCGGATCAGGTGCCGGGTGCGCGCTTCGAACTCTGGGGCTGCGAGGTGTGGACGCAAGTGCCGGCCAGCCTGGACCTGCCGGTGGACGTGGTGTTCGAGGACGATACCCGCCGCGACGAAGTGCACCGCAAGCCCTTCGGCGTGGTCGCCGCCATCGCTCCCTGGAACTGGCCGCTACTGATCGCCATCTGGCAGATCATCCCGTCGATCCGCGCCGGTAATACCATCGTCATCAAGCCCTCGGAATACACCACGATCGGCACGCTGGAACTGGTGCGCGTGATCGGCGAACTGCTACCCAAGGGCGTGATCAACACCGTCAGCGGTCCGGGCGAAGTCGGCTCGTTGCTGGTCGGCGATCCGGGCATCGACAAGATCATGTTCACCGGCTCGTCCAGCACCGGAAAGAAAATCGCCGAAGCCGCGGCGCGCAACATGGTGCCGACGACCATGGAACTGGGCGGCAACGATGCCGCCATCGTCCTCCCCGGCGCCGATCCCAAGGCCATGGCGATGGGCCTGTTCTGGGGTGCCTTCATCAACATGGGGCAAACCTGCGCGGCCGCCAAACGCCTGTACGTCCACGAATCGCTGTTCGACCAGACTGTCGCGGCATTGAAGGAACTGGCCACGGCGATGCCGATGGGCAACGGCATGGACGAAGGCATGGTCATGGGACCGATCCAGAACCGCATGCAGTACGACAAGGTGGTCGACCTGGTCGAGAGCGCGAAGCAAGCCGGTGCGACCATCGTCTGCGGCGGAAAGCCCAAGGACGGCCCAGGCAATTTCTATCCGCTGACCCTGGTGACGGGTCTCGAAGACGGGGCAAGGCTGGTCGACGAGGAACAGTTCGGCCCGGTGCTGCCGATCATCAAGTACAGCAATGTGGACGACGCCGTGGCCAGCGCCAACCGGCTGCGCGCCGGCTTGGGCGCCTCGGTCTGGTCCACCGACATCGAGGCGGCCAGGGCCGTCGCCAGCCGCATCCAGGCCGGCACGGTATGGATCAACCAGCACGGCATGATCCACCCCATGGTGCCCTTCGGCGGCATCAAGGGTTCCGGCTACGGCGTCGAGTTCGGTGTTGACGGACTGAAGGCGGTGACCCAACCGCAGGTCATCAGCCTGAAGAAGTGAGCACAACGCCGGTAGCTGCCGCATGGCGGGTACCGGCTGTTGCGCCGGACAGCGCGGGCAGGAGATCCAGCATGCCGCACTTATCGAAGGCCCACCTGGCGTTGGCCGCGGCGCTGCTGCTGGCGCCGCTTGGCGTGCGCGCCGAGAAAACCGCACAGGCGGCGGCGACGCTGTATGCGCTCAATTGCATGGGTTGCCATTTCCCGCCCGACGCGATTCGTCGCCAGGCGCCGTTTCTGGTCGGGCAGTTTGCGCATACCGACAGCGGCCGCATGTTTTTCATTCGCGTCCCGGACAACGGCGGCAAGCCCCTCGGCGAGCAACAGGATGCCCTGCTCCTAAGCGAGATCCTGAGCTGGAAGAAGAGTTGTCCGGTGGTGATCCAGAATGCCGCTTTCCTGCAGTACACGGGCCCGCGATGAGCCGGCTGCGGAAAGCTTCGCGCGCGCTGCCGCTGCTGTGCATGCTTGCCGCCGGCGGGTCGGCAGCCCCGGCCGAGGCGCCGCAACTGCAGCCTTTACCGCCTCCGGCCGTGGTCAATCCGGCGCTGGCCGATCTGGGGCGACATCTTTTCTTCGAGCCGCGCCTGTCGGGAGACGGTAGCCGCAGCTGCGCCAGTTGCCATATCCCGGCACGGGGCTTTGCCGACGGCGAGCCGCTGTCGCGGGGCTACAACGGTACCGAGTATTTCCGCAACGCGCCCGGCCTGCTCTCGGTGCGGCTCAAGCCGCGGCTGATGTGGGACGGCCGCGGCACCGAGCTGGCCGTCGTGGTGCGCGAGATGGTGCTCGATGCGCAGTTCATGAACGGCGATGCCGGCATCATCGCCGAGCGGGTGCGCCAGATTCCGCCGCTGTTCGCGTTGTGGCGGCGCGCCTTCGGCGAGCGCAGCGAGCCGCGCGGCGACCAGGCCTTCCTGGCGATCGGCGAGTACCTGAAGACCCTGGATTTCGGCCACAGCGCGGTCGATGCCGCCTTGCGCGGCGGAACCCGACTGCCGCCCCTGGCCGACCAGGGAATGCGCCTGTTCACCGGCAAGGCCGGCTGCGTGGCCTGCCACCACGGGCCTTTGCTCTCCGACGGCAAGCCGCACCGTCTCGGCGTGCCCGAGCATCCGGCATTGATGCGCGACCCTTTGCGCAGCGTGAGCCTGTTGCGCCATGTCGCCCTGCGCCATCTGCCTAACCCGATGGCGACGCGCGGCGACCCCGGCGTCTATGCCATCAGCAACGACCCGGCCGAGCGCGGCAGCTTCATCACGCCCGGCCTGCGCGGCCTGAGCCACACCGCACCGTATCTGCACAACGGCCGCTCCGGCACCCTGGACGAGGTGGTGGACTTTCATGATCGCGGCGGCGGCCCCGGCAGCGAGTTGCGCCCGCTGGGCCTCAGTGCGCAGGAGCGGCGGGCGCTGGTGGCCTTCCTGCAAGCTTTGTCGACACCGCTGCAGAAGGTCGCGGAACCGCCGGCCCACGACTACGATGCGGTGCACGGGAGCCGCTGGTGAGACGGCTTGGGTTTATCGCCATGGTCTTTGCAGCGCTTGCCGCAGCCGCCTGGGCACCGTCGCCGTCGCCTGCGGGGCCGGCGTCTCTGGCCTCGCTGCCGGCGGTGCCGGTGCCCGCGCACAACCCGATGAGCGACGAAAAAGTCGCCCTGGGGCGCCTGCTGTTCTTCGATGCGCGCCTGTCGGGCGACGCCTCCACCTCCTGTGCCTCCTGCCACTTGCCGCAGCACGGCTGGAGCCACAGCGAGGCACTGGCGCCCGGCTACCCCGGGCATCGCCTGTGGCGCAACAATCCGACGGTGTTGAATGCTGCCTACTTCAGGCATCTGATGTGGGACGGCACGCTCGACAGCCTGGAAATCCAGGCGCGCTCCGCGATGCAGGCGCCGGTCGAAGGCAACGGCAAGGCCTTGATGGTGGAAATGCGCCTGCGCCTGATCCCGGAGTATGTCGAGCGCTTCCGTCGCGTGTTCGGCAGCGAGTGGCCGCAGCTGGACGATGCCTGGCGTGCGATCGCCGCGTTCGAACGCACGCTGGTGTCCGATCCGCGCCAGGTGCCCTTCGACCGCCACCTCGCGGGCGACCGGACGGCGCTGTCCGCGGCCGCCCGCCGCGGACTGGCATTGTTCGCGGGCAAGGCCGGCTGCATCCAGTGCCATCACGGCGCACTGGCCAGCGATGAAGGCTTCCATGCGCTAGGTGTCCCGCGCCAGCAGTTGTTCGACTCCAATCCGCGGGTGCAGATCGCCGTGCGCTGGCAAAACCGGCAGCGCGACGTGCCGCGCGCCGTGTATCGCGATCGGGACGAGGACCTCGGCCGCTACTACCGCACGCGCAATGCGGCCGACATCGGCAAGTTCCGCACGCCCAGCCTGCGCGAACTGAAGTACACCGCGCCTTACATGCACAACGGCGTCTTCGCGACGTTGCGCGAGGTCGTGGATTTCTTCGACGCCGGCGGCGGCGAGACGGCGAACAAATCGCCGCTGCTCAAGCCGCTCGGCCTCACCGCCGACGAAAAGACCGACCTGGTGGCGTTTCTCGAAGCCTTGAGCATGGAGCGCCCGCTGCTCGTCGCCGCCCCCGAGCTGCCGCCGATCCTGCCCCTGGACGGTATCGTCGGCACCGACTGCGCGGCGCCCGATGCGGCGACCAAAGGAAACTTATGAGTCGGCGTCTGCTCGGCAATTTCTGGAACCGCCTGGTGATGGATCGGCGCAACTGGTGGTTGCCCTTGAGCGCGGTGTTGATGATCGGCCTGGGCAGCATGATCTACGTCGGCACGCGCACTTACCAGGATGCGCCGCCGATTCCGGATTTCGTCTCCGAGTCCGGCCAGATGCTGCTGCCGGCTGCCGCGATCACGCGCGGCCAGATCGTGTTCCTCAAGTATGGCCTGATGAACTACGGCTCGATGTTCGGCGACGGCGCCGGCCGCGGTCCCGACTTCACCGCCGACGCCCTGCACGCCATGGCGCGCGCGATGCGCGACCATCACGCCTCGCGCGACGGCGTCGATCCCGCCACCGCCCAGGCCCGCACCCAGACCGAGATCCGGCAGAACCGCTACGCTGCCGCCGGCAACCGGGTGATGCTGGGCGAGGCACAGGCCTATGCCGCACGCGAGCTGGAACGCCGCTATGCCGCGATGTTCCGCGGCGAGGGCGAGGAGCCCTTCCATCCCGCCGGCTACATCACCGATGCGGCCGAACTGCGCGATCTCGCCGCCTTCTTTTTCTGGGGCGGCTGGGTCTGCGGCGCCGCACGCCCCGGCGAGGACTACAGCTACACGCACAACTGGCCCTATGACGAACTGGCCGGCAACCGTCCCAGTGCCCCGATCATGATGTGGAGCGTCGCCGCGGCGCTGGGCCTGATCATCGCCCTGGGCATCGTGCTGTTCCTCCATGGGCGTTATGGCAGCCTCGCCGGCTGGCGCCAGGCCGGCGCCGCGAGCGGTCTGGCGACCCGTTCGCGCGTCGACGGCTTTGCGCCGACTGCCCTGCAGCGCGCCACGTACAAGTTCTTTGCCGCCGCGACGCTGCTGTTCCTGCTGCAGATCGTCGCCGGCGTGCTGACCCTCGACGACTTCCTGCGTTTCAGCCACAGCCAGGGCATCGACCTGGCCGCGGCGCTGCCCATCACCATCGTGCGCGCCTGGCACCTGCAACTTGCCCTGATGTGGATTTCCGCCTGCTGGGTGGGGGCTTCGGTGTTCGTCCTGTCCGCCACGCAGCGCGAGACGCCGCCGGGCTTGCAGCGCGAGCTGAACCTGCTGTTCGGCGTCTTCGTCGTCTGGGTGGCCGGCACGCTGATCGGCATTGCCCTCGGCTCGAAGGGGCTGCTCGGCGAGTACTGGAACCTGCTGGGCAACCAGGGCTGGGAATTCGTCGAAATGGGCAAGCTGTGGCAGGGCGTGCTGTTCGTGGTCTTCGCCCTGTGGCTGCGCATCGTCGCGCGCCTGGTGCGCGCGGTGTGGCACGAGGGCGATGCCTGGACCCTGCCGAAGTGGCTGCTGTATGCAGTGGCCAGCGTATTGCTGCTGTTCGTCTCCGGCTTCGTCGCGCGGCCGGAGACCAATTTCGTCGTCGCCGACTTCTGGCGCTGGGCAGTGATCCACATGTGGGTCGAAGCCTTCTTCGAGGTATTCACCACGGCGTTGCTGGCTTACTTCATGGTGCTCATGGGTTTCGTCAGCCATGCCGCCGCCTCGCGCATCGTCTACCTGGCGACACTGCTGTTTCTCGGCTCGGGCCTGCTCGGCATTTCCCACAACTTCTACTGGAACGCCAAGCCGGTGGCGACTCTGGCCCTGGGCAGCATCTTCTCCACGCTGCAGGTGGTGCCGCTGATCCTGCTCACCCTGGAGGCCTGGCAGTTCCGCAACGCGCCGCGGCAAGCCATGGGCGGGCGCGGCGCGGGACAGCCGGCCTTCGGTCAGGCCGAGGCCTTCCTGTTCCTGATCGGCGTGAACTTCTGGAACTTCTTCGGCGCCGGAGTATTCGGCTTCATCATCAACCTGCCGATCGTGAATTACTACGAGCACAGCACCTATCTGACGGTGAACCACGGCCACGCCGCGCTGATGGGGGTCTACGGCAATCTGGCGATTGCCGCCATCATTTTCTGCAGCCGCTACCTGATTGCCGCCGATCGCTGGGATGCCCGCCTGCTGCGCCAAGTGTTCTGGACGCTCAACCTGGGCCTGCTGCTGATGGTGGTGATCGACCTGTTTCCGGCCGGCATCGCCCAACTCAACGAGGTGCTCGCACACGGCCTGTGGCAGGCGCGCTCGCAGGCATTCATCGAGGGCGAAGTGTTCCGCACGCTGACCTGGGCGCGCATCGTCGGCGGCGCCGTATTCATTTTCGGCGGCGTCCTGCCGCTGGTCTGGTTCGTGACGACGCGCCTGGCCTCGCTCAAACCCGTCCAGGCGCCGGCGCCAGCCGACGCCGCACAGGATCTGGCCGCCGCCGCAGCACCCGCGCGATAGCCGCGGTACTGCCGGAGACAATCCGGCGTTTCCCGCAGGCCTTCCACTGTCGCCATCCGGCGACAGCCGAAAACGCCTCGAATCAACAAGCTGCCTGAAACAAGGGAAATCCTGTCGCCGAATGGCGACGGCAGGCCTGCGCGGCCATCACCCATCAGACAGGTCATCCCATTGAAAACATTTGCCTTTTAGCGCTGGCACGGTCGCTGCGTAGTTAAGCCTACGCACCGATTGGCGCGGGCATGGCGACAAGGACCAAACCATGAAGTGCGCGCTCGGAGAATGCAATGAAAACACCATTCCTTGGACTCGCAGTGAGTTCGCTATTGCTGGCAGGGCTGGCCCTGCCGCCGGTGGCGCTCGCCGATCCGCCGCCCTGGGCGGCGGCCCATGGCCATCGCGCCAAGCAGTATCGATATATCTATTACCCACGCCATGAAGTCTATTTCGCACCGACCACGCAACTCTGGTTCTGGCTCGATGGCGGCGGATGGCGGGTCGGCACCAGCCTGCCGACCGGCATCGTGGTCGCGGGTGCGCCTGGGATGCCGGTCGTGCTCCGCACCGAACGGCCTTACGAAGCGAATGCCTACGTGGTGCAGCGCTTCGGCGGCCGACACCACAAGCATCACCGGCATCACGATGACTGATTGCAGTTTTCCCCACCCGTCCACTACATCACAACAGGAGTTCAGCCATGAATAGCAAATATCAGATACTGCTGCGCGGATGCGACAGGCGCGGCTCGACGCTGCAGCAGACCTACGCGGCGCAAGAGCGCCTCGATGTGCGCGACCTGACGACGCGCGCCACGCTGCACGTCCACGCCCATGAGCTGTCGCCTTATCGGCATACGCTGATGCTGAACGGCATGGAGTACCAGATCCTGAATGTGATCGGGCAACACTGACAAGTCGGCTATCGCCGCAGGCAGAGGTCAGGCGGTCCCCGAGCGGGCCGCCCGAGACGGAAACTACCCGGGAATGAACTGCCGCAGGTAGTTCGCCACCTCGGTCGGCGCTTCCTCGGGCAGGAAGTGGCCGCAGTCGATCGCCGCGCCCCTGACTTCGGCGGCTTTCTCGCGCCACAACGCGAGCACATCGTAGTTGCGCCCGACGAAGCCGCGGGCTCCCCACAGCACCAGCAAAGGCATGTCGATGCGACGCCCGGCGTCGGCCCGGTCGTGCGCCAGATCGATGCCGGCAGCGGCGCGGTAATCGTCGCAGCTCGCACGTATGGCGTCGGCATCGGCGAAGCAGCGCAGGTATTCGGCCACCGCCGCCGGCGCGAACGCCTGCTCGTTGCCCATGCTCCAGCGCGCGAGGCAACCCCGGAGCCAGGATTCCGGGTCGGCGGCGATCATGCGTTCCGGCAGCGGCGGCGCCTGGATCAGGAAAAACCAGTGGAAATAGGCGGTGGCCAGCGCCTGGTCGGTGAGCTCGAAAGTGGTCAGGGTCGGCGCGATGTCCATGATGCAGGCGCTGGCGACGCGCGCTTCATGGTCGAGGCACAGGCGATGCGCGACGCGGGCGCCGCGGTCGTGGCCGGCCACATGGAAGCGCCGATGCCCGAGCGCCGTCATCAGCTCCGCCATGTCCAGCGCCATCGCCCGCTTCGACTGGTTCGCCGCGTCCGCCAGCGAGGGCGGCTTTGCCGAGTCGCCGTAGCCGCGCAAGTCGGGCATGACGAGCGAGAAATCCGCCGCCAGCAACGGCGCCACGCGGTGCCACATGGCATGCGTCTCGGGGTAGCCGTGCAACAGCAGTAGCACCGGCTTGCCCGCCCTCTCTGCGAGCAGTACCTGGATCTGCGTGCCGTTCACCGCGATGCGGCGCGATTCATACGACGAGTCGAACAAGTTCATGGCGGCTCCATTTCAAAGCGGTGCCTGCGTCACTGCGGCCCCGGCAGGAGTGATTCTGGACCAAGCTGGCGCCGTGGCGCCAGCGCCAACTCTTGCGCCCGGCGCGGCGGCATGACGGCGGCGACTATAATTGGCGCTTCCGCACAGCGTACCGACCATGCAAGACTTTCAACTCCAGGGCGAGTTCATCGAGCTGAATGTGCTGCTCAAGCTGCTGGCACTGGCACCCTCCGGCGGCGGCGCCACGGCGCTGATCGCCGCCGGCGAGGTGCGTGTCGACGGCCTGGTCGAAACCCGCATCCGCCGCAAGCTGCGCCCCGGCCAGACGGTGTCCGTGGCGAACGATGAAATCCGCATCGTCGCCGCCGCTGCCGCAGGCTGAATTTTCCGCACCGACGCCCCATGACGATTCAATGGTTCCCCGGCCACATGACCTCGGCCCGCAAGAAGGCGGCCGAAACCATGGCCCTGACCGACGTGGTGATCGAGGTCTGCGACGCGCGCCTGCCCGAAGCCAGCAGCAACCCGATGATCCGCGAGCTGCGCCTGCACCGCCAGCGCCCCTGCCTCAAGCTCTTGAACAAGTCCGACCTGGCCGACCCGGCGGCGACCCAGGCCTGGCTCGACTATTACAACAGCCAGCCCGGGGTCAAGGCAGTGGCCATTTCGAGCAAGAAGCCCGGCGAGGCGGCGCGCGTGCCCGGCCTGTGCAAAAGCCTGGCGCCGCACCGCAACGACGGCGTCAAGCCCTTGCGCATGCTGATCATGGGCATTCCCAACGTCGGCAAATCGACCCTGATGAACGCGCTGCTCAAGCGCCGCGTCGCCGCCGTCGGCGACGAGCCGGCGGTGACCAAGTCGCAGATGTGCATCGACCTGGGGCCCACCATGAGCATCACCGACACACCGGGCCTGATGTGGCCCAAGATCACGCACGACAGCGACGGCTTCATGCTGGCCGCCAGCCACGCCATCGGCCGCAACGCGGTGATCGAATCGGAAGTGGCGATATTTCTCGCCACATTGCTGCTGCAGCGCTACCCGGCGGCGCTGGCCGAGCGCTATGGCTTCGCCACCGTGGGCATGGACGGCGTCGGCGTGGTCGAGGCCGTGGCGAAAAGGCGCGGCTGCATCGCCAAGGGCCGTCGCGGCGGCGAGCTCGACCTGGAAAAGGCGGCGATGATCCTGCTCACCGATTACCGTGCCGGCAAGCTCGGCCGCGTCAGCCTGGAAACCCCCGCTAGCCGCGCCGCGATGCTGGCGGCGGCAACGGCCGAATCGGGCGCCACCAGTGCGCCCCACCCAGAAAACTCCGACTGAACCCTGCTGTTTCCGGCCGCCAGGCAAGCTGACGACAAGCAGGGAAAAGGGGCCAGGCTCGAATTAAATTTGCCTGCTACACTCTCCGCCATGCCGCGCCGCCCCCGCATTCATCTCGCTGACATCCCGCTGCACATCGTGCAGCGCGGGCACAACCGCGAGGCCTGCTTCTTCGGCGAGGATGACTACCACGCCTATCGCTACTGGCTCGGCGAAGCGCTTCAGACCAGCGGCTGCCGACTGCACGCCTATGTGCAGATGACCAACCATGTGCATCTGCTGCTGACGCCGCCCTCGCCCGACGCCATTTCGCAACTGGTGATATCGCTGGGCCGGCGCTACGTCCAATACATCAACAAGACCTACCGCCGCACCGGCACCTTGTGGGACAGCCGCTACAAGTCGTCGCTGGTGCAGGCCGACGCCTACCTGCTGCTGTGTCAGCGCTACATCGAACTCAACCCCGTGCGCGCCGCGATGGTGGATGATCCAGCGCACTATCGCTGGAGCAGCTATCGGGCGAACGGGCTGGGACAAGCCGACCCGCTGCTGACACCGCATGAAGTGTATGTCGGCCTGGATCGAGGTGGAGCCGCCCGCCTTGCAGCCTACCGCGCGCTGTTCCGCCCGGAACTTGATGCCGAGGCGATAGGCGATATCCGCATGGCGCTGAATCAGGGGCAGCCCTTGAGGAATTCCCGGTTTCTCGCCAGCATCGAACGCGCGGCGGGCCAGCGGCGCGAAGTCAAGCCGCGCGGCCGGCCGAGAAAAACCGCGACGGAGCCGACGGGATCGCAAGAGCAATTGGCGATGAAACTCTAAGCTCGGCCATCGCAACTCAAGACCGCACCATCCGCATCCGCGAATTGTTCCTGGGAAGTAGGCGCTGCCGGCGAAGCGGTGGCCGCCGACCCTGGCCGCATTGACGGCCAAACCGAATGCCAGTAGGGTTCGCCATGCGGATGGAATTCTAAGAGTCGGTGCGGGCGACACGGCGGGGGGGGGGAACCCAATGAGCAAATCAGATGCATGGTTGCGCGGCGCCGGGCTGGCGGTACCCATGGCGGCGGGGTCGGTTGGGGCGCTTGAAATTAATCCGACCCTGGCCCCTTTAATTTAAAAAGCGGGAAATCTCCGGCACGGCGCGCCTCTCAACAAATGGCTGGCCGAATTATAGCTGCCGTGCATCGAAGGGAAAATGGCGCCCCTGTAGATCCATTGGAGAGTCGGCGCTGGCGGAACGGCGATTCACGGGCACGTCGTCAGTATGCAAAATATTGTGGCCTGGTCCCAATTGTTCTGACAGCGACGACTTCCAACGGCTAAGCGAATTCAATCCGCCCCTGGCCCCTTTGCCGCAAGGGGAATTGTTGCCGGTCAGTTTAATTCGAGCCTGGCCCCTTTAATTCTAATGCCGAGGCGATAGGCGATATCCGCATGGCGTTGAATCAGGGGCAGCCCTTGGGGAATTCCCGGTTTCTCGCCAGCATCGAACGCGCGACGGGCCAGCGGCGCGAAGTCAAGCCGCGCGGCCGGCCGAGAAAAACCGCGACGGAGTCGACGGGATCGCAAGAGCAATTGGCGATGAAACTCTAAGCTCGGCCATCGCAACTTAAGACCGCACCATCCGCATCCGCGAATTGTTCCTGGGAAGTAGGCGCTGCCGGCGAAGCGGTGGCCGCCGACCTTGGCCGCATTGACGGCCAAACCGAATGCCAATAGGGTTCGCCATGCGGATGGAATTATAAGAGTCGGTGCTGGCGACACGGCGGGGGGGGGGAACCCAATGAGCAAATCAGATGCATGGTTGCGCGGCGCCGGGCTGGCGGAACTCATGGCGGCGGGGTCGGTTGGGGCGCTTGAAATTAATCCGACCCTGGCCCCTTTAATTGCCTTCGTGGGGAAACCTCAGAGCCTGGCCCCTTTAATTCTTTTAATTTTAAGAAACACCCGAAAGAGACGACCAAGAACACCAAAAACGAAACTAACGTGTCTGAAAAGGCAAAGCACGATTTCTGATTAAGAATATCGCGAAAAATACATAACGCGTCTGCCGGAGGCATTAGAGGCGCAAACAATATCAGATCGAAACCACCGAAAAGGCTTACATGGGAATGCCAATCGAAGTGTCCAAGCGCAAGACCCCAGCAGATTGCATCGGCGATCGCGCCAACCAAATAGCTAACGAATATCCGTGCAATCGTTGATTCGATCAACATTTCTTGAACCTACTTATTGCGCAGCGGTCTTGCGTTCTTTGGATCCTTAGCATATTCCTTCAAAGTGCCTCCAGAAAGGTCGTCTCCAGTTCCAGGGGCAAAGCGATATACCTTCTCTATGAGAACTGCTCTCGCTTCACCAAACGACCTACCATCCTTGAACATTTGTAGCAATTCCCTTCCAACTTTACGGGCTCGAATAGCCTCCTGGGTTGCTAGCCACCCGTCATTATTGCCCGCTACAGGAACCGCTATGAAAATAGGACCATCGGCGCTCCCGTGTTTGTGCCCGTCCTGTAAGTTGTAGTCTTGAAAGAAAGCGATATCCCCGTTGGGATATCTCGCAACATGACTACGCGAGAAAGAATCGAATACCGTGTGGCCCACTAGTTTTCCAATCGGGACCAGACTGCCTGAGTCCAGTCCTGCATTCCACCAAGTTTCCATTTGGCCGAGAATTCGATCACGAACTTCCATATTTGTCAGCGATGGGTCCGGGGTCATTGCGTGCCATATCTGCAAATAGCCCTTGTGCGACTGCACAGCGATGTCTTCTCGGTTGGCCTTTCCAACCTCTACCGCCCACCATGTGCCAACTCTATTGCTCCGCCCATCATGTGGGTCAGTAGATTTTGGATAGTCTAGCGAAATAGCTCCGCTAATAAAATCGTTTTCGTTCTTAATATAGTCTTTCCCCAGCACAAAGCGCGGCACCCATTTTTCATTGCCATATCCATACACATCTCGGAAAACAACTGATCCGAGAAGCGCGTGTTCCTCCTCCTTAAACACCAACTGATCTCCGACCTGTGGCAGATCGGGCGAGGCGTCGGAAATTATCCCTTCGACGTGTTGCGGATGGAGCAGGCGACCATTGGGAGCCACTACCTCAAAATCCTCCGCATAAATCAATCTCGCCGACTGATTGCGCGGATCGCCTCGCTTTGCCGCAATTTCGATTCCGGCAACCCTTCTCTTTCCGGCTGCATATCCCCCCATCCCAGGGATCTCATCCCCGACATCCCCGCCGCCCGGCACGATCCCTTGCCTGTACAAGCGCTCGTTGCCTTGATCCCCGGCTAGTTGCTCCGCGTCATCCAACGCCGCCCCCTGCTGCGCATTCCCCACCGCCGTCATACCTCCGACGACCGAACTCCCCAGCACATTGCCAAACGCATCCGCCGCCACCGTGCCCCAATTCGCCTTGCCGCCATAGACCAGTTGCTGTGCCGCACCGCCGGCCATCCCGATAGCGGCGCTGCGCAGCAGTCCGCCCCAGGCGTTGCCGGTGTCCGTCTTTGGCAGACCCCAGTCAGCGCCGTAGCTCAAGGCGGCGCCCACTGCCGATGCCGCGACGCCCTTCCAGTCGAATTTCTCCTGCAGGCCGACCGCCACGGCGATGCCCTGGCTGACGGTGCCCTTGAGCACGGCGCCGGCGACTGCGCTGCCCAGCGCGTCGCTGACTCCGCCGGTGATGCCGCCGGCGCCCAGGCCAGCCGTTACGCCGGCACCGATCGCGGACAGGGCGACGTTCTTCCACGAGAAGCTCTCCTGCACGCCCAGGGCCATGCCCACCGCCTGGCTGGCGATGCTGCCGATGGCGCCGGCGACCAAAGCGATGCCGACATTGGTGGTTAGCGCCGCCGCCCCTGCGCTCATCATGGCACCGAGGGAACTGAAGCACTGGGGCAGCATCGCCCCGGCCGTCATCACCGTGGCGACTATCGCCACCGCCATGACGATGATGCTGCCCAGCCCGCCACAGCCGCCGTCGTCGCTGCTCTGCGCTGGCGGTGGCGGCGGCTCGGGCAGGGTCGGCGTGGTGTCGCCGATGATCTGCCCGGGCGCATACGGCTTGAAGGTGTCGTAGGCGTTTCGGAGGTTGGTGACCTTGTTGGAAATGCTCAG
>JAXMJU010000325.1:0-4294 GCA_034376265.1 Sulfuritalea sp. | reverse complement strand
CCTGCTCGGCGACGGCCTGGCGGTGCCAGTCGGCGACCTCGCCGATGGCGTTTTCCAGGGCCATGCCGGCCTCGATGCGATCCATGATCTGGCGCTGCAGGATCGCGCCGAGCATGTCGACATTGGCGCTCATCACCGGCGCCAGTTCGCGCAGGAACTGCACCGTCGGCGGATCGTAGGCGTAGGCCGTCAGATGCGCCTCCAGATCCTTGCTGGTGGCCAGCGCGTAGCAGAGGTCGTAGAGCAGGTGGAAGCTGCGGGTAAACACCTCGGCGTCGCCGGCGACGTTTTGCCGCACTTCCTCGGCCAGGCCCTGGCGAAAGTCGGCGAGGCTGTAGCCGATCCGGCCCTTGACCACTTCCTGCGGCGTGAATTCCCATTCCATGAGTGGTTCTCCTTGTGTTGCGGATCAGGCGTCAGCCGTAGATCGCGGTGAAGGCATCCTGATCGTCACTGCAAACCTTACAGGTCTTTTCCGGGTGGGGCGAGACGAAAAAGCGGTCGCAGCGGTCGCAGCGCTGCTTGGCCAGGCTGATCAGGGTGCGTGGCGGCTGATCGGGGCTCAGATCGAATGCGGCGGCGGCATCGAGCACGCGCGGCTGGCAGACTTCGAGGCAGGCCGCGCAGCCGACGCAGCGGTCGCGCTGGAACAGCAGCGCCCAGTCGCCGGGGTTTTCGGTAATCGAAATCGCGCCGGTGGGGCAGACCCGGAAGCAGGCTTCGCAGACCGTGCAGCCCGGCCCGATGGTGATGTCGAGCGCCGGCAGGGCCTCGTGAAGGGTGACGCGGAAGGGTCCGCCCTCCTTGCGTGCGGCAACGATCTGCAACAGCTCGCGCTGTTCGGTCAGCGCATAGGCGCCGGCGCGGATCGCCTTGTCGGGCACCGGCTGGGCGGCGGGCTTTTGCTCCACGGCGGCGGTGACTTCATCGACGCCGCGGCCGAACAGGCGGCGAAACAGGTGGCGGCGGGCGGAGGCGAAGCGCGGCTTTTCCGCGGCGATCGCCGGGGCGTCTGCGACAACTTCGATCGGCAGCCATTCATCCGGCGCGGCAGCGGCGCGCAGTTCGGCCACGGCTTCGAGATTCGCCGCGAGTTGCGCCGCGCCCTTGTCGCCGTGGGCGCAATCGGCGCACAGCGAGGCGCCGAGCAGGGTCGTCGGCAGCCTGCGTTTTTCCAGATACGCCAGCAGCGAGGCATCGAGCGCGCCGAGGCAGGGCACGACGGCATCGGCGGCATGGCCCGAGGGCGCGCAGGCGATGCTGAAGCGCTCGGTCTTGATCGCCTGGCGCAGCATGTCGATCGGCTTGAAGCCGTCCGCGGCGAAGGCGCCGGTGCGGCAGGCGGAAACGCACAGGGCGCAGTTGCGGCATAGGTTCGCGTCGATCGACGCGCCCGTGTCCGACAGCGTTATTGCCTGGTGCGGACAGGCATCCTGGCAGCGCGCGCATTCGCTGTAGCGATAGCGGAAGCGCACGCAGCGCGCGGCGCGAAATTCCGGCGTCGCGATATTCATCCTGGAAGCCCCAATTCAATCCGCAGATTACGCAGATTACGCAGATAAAACATTGGTCGGCGTCTGCGGCTCAGTTGGCAAGTGATACGACCCGACCAAGTAAGGCCCTGATCCATCTGCGTCAATCGGCGAAATCTGCGGATCAAATGTGTTTCTTGGTTCATTTCTTGTCCGGCCGCAGTTCCTGCAGCGGCTTGCCTTGTTCGCAGGTGTTGGCGGGAATCACGAAGTTGACCAGGCCGCCGGCACCGCCGGTCGCGCTGGCGGCAAGCAGCGCAAACGAAGCTGCCTTCCAGGTAGCGAGGCCGCCCTTGACCGCGAGTATCGGCTTGCCCGGATGCTTGCGCCCCAGCGCCCGGGCGATGCCGAGCGCATCCTGGTCGCGGTCGGCGACCACCACCACGGTGGCCGTCGGATCGATCTTCAGGTCGGCGCGCCAGGGCAGGGCGTCGGCCAGCAACTCGCGCTTGCGGCTGGCGGCGCTGCGGCCATCGATCACGCAGCAGGGCGGCTTGGCGGCAAGCGCGGCGACCAGCTGCGCCTTGTCATTGAGGCTGACCTGCGCCCGTGCGGCGCCGGCGAGCAGCAGGCAGAATGCCGCGAGCAGCGGCCAGGCCACTCGCTTCATGCCGACTCCGGCTGCCCATCCAGCAGGGCGTTGCAATGCGCATAGGCCGCGGCGTCCAGCGCAAGCTGTCGGCACTGGCCGTAATCGACCCATTCGGCCAGCCGCGGCGCGGGGTCCTGCAGCGGCCCGATCCACAAGGCATCGCCGAGATCCTCGACCAGTCCGGCGCAAATATTGAGGTCGGTGTCGTCGCGGATGTCCACGCGCACCAGGAAGCGCGAGGCGCCCAGTGCGCGCATCGCCTTCAGCCACCACGCGGCCAGGGTGCCGGTGCCGCTGCCGTCGGCGCGCAGCACCTCCCAGGCCGGTTCACAATGGGAAGGCGTGACGGTCTTGAAGTCGGCATTCGATACCGTCTCGAAGGACCAGCTGACGGTCTGCCGCGCGAGCGGCGCGTAGATCCCGATGCGCTGGGCGCCGTGCGCCGCCACCAAGCGCTCGACCGCGGTGCTGTCCAGCAGCGCCGCCTCGCCGAGGAAAACGCAGTCGGCGCCGGCGGCGAACAGGGTGGCGACACGCTGTTCGTCGCCCTCGGCGAGGATCACGCCGGCGCACAGGGCGGCGACGGCCTCGACCCCCGGCCCGTCGCAGACGTAGTCATCGACGCCGACCTCGGTTTTGCCGTCCCAGGCCAGCCAGCGCCGTAGCGCCAGCGTCAACTCTTGGGCGTCCGGGGTTTCGGTGGGCTCGTCGGCGGGCTCGGCAATCGGCAACTCAGCCAGGGCAGCTTGCATGGGGTTTCAGCTCGTGTATTCGAATTTCGGATAGACGAAGGGATACAGCGGGCAGTCGTCGTCCGGCGCCAGGCCGACCAGCATGGGGCGCAATTCCTGCAGGGCGCCGAGGATGGGCGCGACATTCACGCCGAGAAAGCGCGGGCTGTACTTGGCCAGCGCCATCTGCGCGTCGTCGATCAGTAGCAGCGCGCCTTCCTGGTTCTGGTTCTGGGTGAAATACAGCGCCAGCGTCGCATAGGCCAGGCCCTGCAGGAACTCGGCCTCCGGATCCTTGGTGCCGAGCAGGCTGTTGCGGATCAGGCGCGACCAGCGTTCGTTGAGCCAGTCGTGCAGCGCGCCCAGGTCGTTGCTGTCCCACATGACCTGAACTTCCTTCCAGTCGAGCTGCGAAAGTACGCTGCGATCCGGCGGCGGCAGTTCCTTCGGTGTGGCGAGATCGAGAATCATGATGGACTCCTAGCGCAGGTCGTTCAGCTTGTTCGCGTCGCGTATTTCTTCCAGACGCCGCACGTTGTCCGGGGCCGACAGCGTTGTCGACAACGCGTCCGTCATGCAGCCGTTGCAGACCGGCTCGTTCGGATTGAACTCGACGCGGATGTCGTCCTTCGGCACTTCCAGGCGCGCCTGGTCGGCATCCTCGATGCGCAGGCCCATGGCCTCGATTTCCTCGGCGGCGAACCCGCCCAGGAAACGCGCCATCTCGCGGAAGAAGGAATGCTCGGCGGTGCGTTCGATGAGGCGGCTGTAGCCGCGCACCCAGCGTCCGAGATGCTGGGTCCAGAAGCGCTTGATTTCCTTTTCTAGGCGCCGCTGCGTCACGGCATCGCCCTGTTCCAGCGCGTTGGTGGCGCGTTCCAGCAGTTCGGCGACGAACATCAGCTCGACGCCGAGCTGGTCGGCGAACACCTCGAAGCGGCCGGGGTGCAGCACGAAACCCAGGCGCTTGTAGGTCTGCATGGTGTCGAAATTCGCTTGCTGCTTGTAGCGCCCGGTCAGGCGCACCGACTCGACCGCGGGGAAGCCGCCGGACGAGGCGAACATCTGGGTGTATTCGATGGCCAGCGCTTCGATCAGCGCGTCATGCGGGGCGTCGAGGAAATCGGCGTCGAAGCGCAGGCCGGCCTCGGCCAGCTCGGCCAGCGCAGCCGCGCTGCGCAGCGCCGCAATGTACTCGCTGCCCGGCTCTTCGACGAAAACGCCGCAGAGCAGGCGATAGACCTCGGCGCGGGCACGGCAGTCGGCGATCGTCTCGGCGGGCGACGCCAGCACGGCCGCGGTTGCGCCAGCGGCGACGTCTTCTTCGTTGTCATCGAGTGCCAGTACGGTTTTCAGCATGTCAGCTCCTAATCATGTTTGCTATTGGCGCAGCCCCGGCAATGTACGCCGTGCCGCGCCGGCCCCCCACCCCCCCCCCC
>JAXMJU010000324.1:0-3043 GCA_034376265.1 Sulfuritalea sp. | reverse complement strand
CAAGTCCTACTGCGGCGCGCAGATTTTTGAAGCCGTAGGGCTAGGCCAAGAGCTGGTCGATAAATATTTCACCTGGACGCCGTCGCGGGTCGGCGGTATCGGCTTGGCAGAGATCGCCCGCGAGGCGCAGCAGCAACATGCCAGGGCGTTTCCGACCTATCCGCTGAACGGCCACACGCTGGAAGTTTACGGGCAATATCAGTACCGTCAGGGCGGCGAGCTGCATTTGTTCAATCCGCGCACGATTCACCTACTGCAGAAGGCCAGCCGCAACAACGATTACCGCACGTTCAAGGAATACACCCGGCTGATCGACGATCAGTCCGAAAGGCTGGCGACCCTGCGCGGGCTGATGAAATTCAAACTGGCCCAGAAGCCGATCCCCATCGAGGAAGTCGAACCGGTGGAGGAGATTGTCAAGCGCTTCAAGACTGGCGCCATGTCCTACGGCTCCATCAGCAAGGAGGCCCACGAAGCGCTCGCCATCGCCATGAACCGCATCGGCGGCAGGAGCAACACGGGAGAGGGCGGCGAAGATCCGGCGCGTTATGTTCTTGAACCGAACGGTGATTCGAAGAACAGCGCGATCAAGCAAGTCGCCTCGGGCCGCTTCGGCGTGACAAGCTACTACCTCACTCAGGCAAAAGAGCTGCAGATCAAAATGGCGCAGGGTGCCAAGCCCGGCGAGGGCGGCGAGCTGCCAGGGCGAAAAGTTTATCCGTGGATCGCCAAGGTGCGCCACTCAACGCCCGGGGTCGGTTTGATTTCGCCGCCGCCGCACCATGACATCTATTCGATTGAAGACCTGGCGCAGCTGATCCACGATCTCAAGAACGCCAATCATCAGGCGCGCATCAGCGTGAAGCTGGTCTCTGAAATCGGTGTCGGCACCATCGCCGCGGGCGTGGCCAAGGGCCACGCGGACGTGGTTTTGATCAGCGGCCACGACGGCGGCACCGGCGCCTCGCCCCAGACCAGCATCAAGCACGCGGGATTACCCTGGGAGTTGGGTCTCGCGGAAACGCACCAGACCCTGGTGCTCAACAATCTGCGCAGCCGCATCGCCGTGGAAACCGACGGCCAGTTAAAGACCGGGCGAGACGTGATCATCGCCGCGCTGCTCGGCGCCGAGGAGTTCGGCTTCGCCACCACCGCATTGGTGACGCTAGGCTGCATCATGATGCGCGTTTGCCATCTCGACACTTGCCCGGTGGGCGTGGCGACGCAAAATCCGGAGCTGCGCAAAAAATTCGCCGGCGATCCCGCTCACGTCGTCAACTTCATGCACTTCATCGCTCAGGAAATGCGCGAGTACATGGCGGAGCTCGGCTTTCGCACGGTCAACGAAATGGTCGGGCGCACCGACCGGCTCGAAGTTCTTCGCGCCGTGGAGCACTGGAAGGCCAAGGGTCTGGATTACGCAGCCATTCTTTACCAGCCCAAGGTGCCGGCGAGCGTCGGACGCTACTGCCAGATCCCGCAAAATCACGGGCTGGAGAACGCCCTCGATAATCAGGTGTTGCTCGATTTGGCGCAGCCGGCCCTGGAGAATCGCGAGAAAGTCAAAGCAAAATTGGACATTCGCAACACCAATCGTGTCGTCGGCACGATCCTCGGCAGCGAAGTGACGCGCCGGTACGGGCCGCAGGGGTTGCCGGAAGACACGATTCACTTCCATTTCCAGGGATCGGCGGGCCAGAGCTTCGCCGCCTTCGTGCCGCCTGGAATGACCCTTGAGCTTGAAGGCGACGCCAACGATTATTTTGGCAAAGGTCTCTCCGGCGGGAAGGTGATTCTGTATCCGCCCGAGGGCTCTACCTTCGTGCCTCGGGAAAACATCATCGTCGGCAACGTGGCGTTTTACGGCGCCACCGGTGGCGAGGCTTATATCCGCGGCATGGCCGGTGAACGCTTTGGCGTGCGCAACAGCGGCGTGCGCGCGGTCATCGAAGGAGTAGGCGATCACGGTTGCGAATACATGACCGGCGGGCGCGTGGTGGTGATCGGAAAGACCGGGCGCAACTTCGCCGCCGGCATGTCGGGCGGCATCGCCTACGTCCTGGATGAAGACGGCACGTTCAAGAATCGTTGCAACTTGGAAACCGTCGGCCTCGAACGGCTCGACGAGCGCGACATGCAGGAAGTCGAAGAGCTGCTCAAGCGCCACGCGGTCTACACGCGCAGCGCCCGGGCCTGGCAGATCCTGGCGCTATGGGAGGAGAACGCTCCCAAGTTCGTCAAGGTGATGCCGCGGGATTACCGCCGTGTGCTCGAGGCGTTGCAAGAGGCCGAGGCCAAAGGGCTGGTCGGTGACGATGCCCTTATGGCGGCCTTCCAGGCCAACATGAACGATGCGGCGCGGGTGAGCGGCAATTAAAATAGGCTGCCGATAAAAGTCCATCTGCTGCGTTGCGTTCCGGGCCGTTCGCCTAGACGTACTACCGATGTACGCCTGCGCTCACGGAACCCTCGCGCGCCTTGCATCTGGGACCTTTCGCAGCAGCCTGAAGAGAAAAAATATTTAAGTAGACGGGGCGACTCAATCGCCATCACCCCGCTTTTAGAAAGAATTTTTTATTCCAGCAAGAGAGCTAACAAACAATGGGTAAACCAACAGGATTCATGGAATACGAGCGCGAGCTTCCGGCGGACCGATCGCCCTTGGACCGGGTGAAGGACTGGCAGGAGTTTCACGAGCACTTCTCAGAAGCTAAATTGCAGCAGCAAGGGGCGCGCTGTATGGACTGCGGCATTCCCTTCTGCCACACGGGCCAGATCATCGGCGGGATGGCGTCCGGTTGTCCGATCAATAACTTGATTCCGGAATGGAACGATCTGGTCTATCGCGGCCTGTGGAAGGAAGCGCTGGAGCGACTGCACAAGACCAACAATTTTCCTGAATTCACCGGACGGGTCTGCCCCGCGCCCTGCGAAGGCTCCTGCACCCTGGGAATTATCGAACCGCCGGTCGCCATCAAAAGCATCGAATGCGCGATTATCGATCACGGCTTCGAGCACGGCTGGGTGACGCCCCATCTGCCGG
>JAXMJU010000323.1:0-15460 GCA_034376265.1 Sulfuritalea sp. | reverse complement strand
GAAGCCTATTTCCTGCCGCGACTGCTGGAACGCCTGAATCGCATCGCGCCCGGCGTGCGCCTGCGCACCCTGCCCATGCCGCCCGAGTCGGCCGAGGATGCACTGAGGAACGGCGAAGTGGATCTGGCGATCGGCAAGTTGCCCGACCTCGGTGCCGGCTTTTACGTCCAGCGACTGTTCCGTGACCGGTACGTCTGCGTGGTACGCCGCAACCATCCGTCGATCGGCGGGCGCGTCACGGCAAAGCAGTTTGCCGCCGCCTCGCACGCCATCGTGACGCCGGGCGGCTGGGGTCACGGCATCATCGAACAGGCGCTCATCGAGCATGGGCTGGAGCAGCGCATCGTGCTCAGGATGCAGAACTTCCTGGTGCTGGCCAGCATCGTCGCCACCACCGACATGGTCGCCATCGTGCCGCACAGCGTCGGCAGCCAGTTGTCGCAGCACAATGACGTCAGGCTGCTGTCCCTGCCGATCGCAATCCCCGCCTTCGACATCAAGCAGTGCTGGCAGGAACGCTTCCACGACGACAGGGGCAACCGCTGGCTGCGCCAGCAGTTCATGGAACTGTTCAGAGCCTAGCCGGCGGCGAGCCCATTATTCGATTCCTGAATAGTTCATATTGAAAAAGATGGATATACAGGAAGACGTCAGCCACCTATATTTGTGCCCTTGAACAGGGAATCGATGCGACGGCCGAGCCGGGGTCGCCATCGCCACCGCCGACCAAGGAGCGAAAATGAACGAACTGGGGCGCCTCGAAGACCTGCCGGAAGACTATCGCGCGGCACTTGCCGAAAGAAATCTCGTGCCGCTGTGGCCCAGCCTGCGTTCGCTGCTGCCGCCGGGAAAACCGGCCATCCGCACGCAGCCGACCTGCTGGCCCTACCGGGGCTTGCGCCCTCTGCTGATGCGCGCCGGCGAGTTGACGCCGATCGAGAAGGCCGAGCGGCGTGTGCTGGTGCTGGCCAATCCGGGCCACGGCCTGGAGAAGATGCAGGCCAGTTCGACCATTTATCTCGGCATGCAGTTACTGCAACCCGGCGAGTGGGCACCGTCGCACCGCCACACGCCCAATGCCGTACGCATGATCGTCGAGGGCGAGGGGGCCTACACCACGGTCGAGGGCGAAAAGTGCCCGATGAGCCGCGGCGACCTGATCCTGACGCCGACCGGCATGTGGCACGAGCACGGCCATGACGGCAGCGAACCGGTGGTCTGGCTCGATGTGCTGGACCTGCCCATCGTCTATTACTGCGAGGCCTCCTACGTCACCGAAGGCAAGGCACAGGCCGTGACGAGCGAAGGCGTGGAGCGCGACTACCAGCGCGGCGGCGTGCTGCCGGCGCCGATGTTCAGCCGCAGCCGCTCGAGTTTCCCGATGTTGCGCTACCCCTGGGGCGACGTACGCCGCAGCCTCGAATCCATCGCCGCGCGCCAGCCCGGGATCGAGGCCGTGCAGGTCGCCTACGTCAATCCCGAGAACGGCCACGATTGCCAGCGCATCCTCGGCTACTCGGCCCTGATGCTGCGCCCCGGCGAACGCCTGGAAATGCCGGCGCGCTCCACCGCGATAGTCTTCCACCAGATCGAAGGCGGCGCCGAACTCAGCGCGGCCGGCGCCAGTTTCACGCTCGATGCGGCCGACACCTGCTGCATTCCCGGCTACGCGCCGATCACGCTGGCGAACCGCGCCAGCGATCGGCCCGCCTTCATTTTCATCGCCGACGACGCGCCGTTGCAGAAGAAGCTCGGGGTCTACGAAATCCGCAACTGAAAGAGTACGCCATGCCAGGTCCCAGCTATGTATTCGCCCCGCCGGTCGCGCCTTCCCTGCCGATAATCGGCCGGCCCGAGCGCTTCCCGGTCAATCGCATCTTCTGCGTCGGCCGCAACTACCATGCCCACGCCGTCGAGATGGGCCGTCCGGTGGACAAGGCGACCATGCAGCCGTTCTACTTCACCAAGTCTCCGTCAACGCTGGTTGAATCGGGGGCCACCGTGCCCTACCCGGCCGGTACCGCCAACTACCATTACGAGATGGAACTGGTCGTCGCCATCGGTGCCCATGGCTTTCGCCTTGCCGAAGCCGACGCGCAGCGCATGATCTTCGGCTATGCCGCCGGACTCGACATGACACGCCGCGACCTGCAACTCGTGGCGCGCGATCAGGGGCGGCCCTGGGACCTGGGCAAGGATTTCGAGAAGTCGGCCGTGTGCAGCCCCATCCTGCCGGTCGGCGACCTTGGCGTACTGGGCAGCGGTGCCATCAAGCTGCAGGTGAATGGCGAGACCAGACAAAGCGCCGACCTTGCCCAGCTGATCTGGAACATCCCGGAACTGCTGGCCGACCTCTCGCAGTTCTATCATCTCGAACCGGGCGACCTGATCTACACCGGCACGCCCGAAGGCGTCGGTCCGGTCAAGTTCGGCGACTGCATCACCGGACATATCGACCGCGTCGGCGAGGTTGCGCTGACGGTCGGGCCGCCTGAATAGGCGCCCGAGAAGTCTGCGAAGCTGGCCAGGATCAGGAAGCCGGCGCCGGCGCGATGTCGTCAGCGAAGCGGCCTATCGCCTCGATCACGGCGACGGTCTGGTCCTTGTGCGCGGAATGGCGACAATCGGCCAGCTTGAGCAATTCGACGCCGGCCGCAGCCGTAGCACCGGCGGCGATCGCCTCGATCTGCGCCATGGTGCCGTATTCGTCATCGACACCCTGGATCGCCAGGATGGGGCAACGGATGCCGGCGAGACAATCCTCGATGTTCCAGGCGCGAAAATCCGGGTTCAGCCAGATGTCATTCCAGCCGTAAAAGGTGCGATTGACGTCGCGGTGGTACCTGCCCAGCTTGGCCGGCAGGTCGGTGGTTTCGAAGGCGAGCTTGGCCGCCTCGATGCTGCGGATGGAGATGTCCTCGACGAAGCAGTGCGGCGCCATGACCACCAGCCCGGCCACCTCGAAGCGAGGGTCGCCGGCGTGCAGCAGGGCGATCGAGGCGCCATCGGAATGGCCGACCAGCAGCGGGCGCTCGATGCCGAGTTCCGTCAGCAGTTCGGGCAGCGCCTCGCGCCCTTCGCGGTGCATGAAGTCGGTGCCGAACGATTCTTCGAGCACATCGGACTGGCCGTAGCCGTAGCGCGAATAGACCAGGGTGCGACAGCCTGTGGCGGCGGCGAGACGGGCGGGAAAGTCGCGCCACATCGCCACCGAACCGAGACCTTCGTGCAGCAGCACCAGGGTCGGCCGGTTGATCTGGTGCGCGGGAATCAGCTGGTATTCGAGATTGTGGCCGCAAGCCCTGACGAAACCGCTGTGCACCGCTTCAGACTCCGAGGAAACGGTGCATCAGGTCGGAATTGTCCGAGAGTTCGCTGGAGTCGCCGGAAAACACCACCCTGCCCTTCACCAGCACCACGCTGCGGTCCGCCAGCGCCATCACGGCTGCGTAATTCTTGTCCACGATCACCGTGGCGATGCCCGAGGCACGGATGGTCTTGATGATGCTCCAAATCTCGCGCGCGATCAGCGGCGCCAGGCCTTCGGTGGCTTCGTCGAGTATCAACAGGTCGGGATTGGTCATCAGCGCGCGGCCGATGGTCAGCATCTGCTGTTCGCCGCCCGACAATTGCGCGCCGCCGTTGGAAAGGCGTTCGCCGAGGCGCGGAAAGGTATGGATGACGCGGTCGAAATCCCACTCGCGACGGCCGTCGACGCCGGCGCGTGCGGCCATGACCAGGTTCTCGCGGACCGACAGATTGGGGAAAATGCCGCGCCCTTCCGGCACATAGGCGATGCCGCGGCGGGCGATGGCATGCGTCGCGGCCTGCGTCATGTCGATGCCGCGCACCCTGACCTGTCCCTCGCGCGGTCGCACCAGACCGAGCAGGGACTTGATCAGCGTGGTCTTGCCCATGCCGTTGCGGCCCATGAGGCCAATGGTCTCGCCGCGCCGCACGGCGAAATCGACCCCGTGCAGGATGTGGCTGACTCCGTAGAAGGTATGCAGGCCGCTGCCTTCGAGCAGCGCCCCCTCCCGGCCTCCCCCAGGAGGGGGAGGAGAGCCGTCTGCGGAAGGCTGGCCGATGTTCCTAGTCATGGAGCAGTTCCTCGCCGCCGAGATAGGCCAGTTGCACCGCCGGACTGGAGCGGACCTCCGCCGGGGTGCCGGATTCGAGCACTTCGCCGTTGACCATCACCGTGAGTCGATGCGCCAGCGCGAACACGGCGTCCATGTCGTGCTCGATCAGCATGATGGCATGGCCTGCGCTCAGCATCTTGATCAGTTCGACCATGCGCTGCGATTCGTGCGGTCCCATGCCGGCGAGCGGCTCGTCGAGCAACAGCACGCGCGGCTGTGTCGCCAGGCACATGGCAATTTCCAGTTGGCGCTGTTCGCCGTGCGAGAGGGTGGCGGCGACGCGTTGGGCGCGGTGGTCGAGGCCCGCGGAGACCATCGCCTGTTCCGCCAGCCGATTGACTTCGCCGTAGCCCTCGGCGCGATGAAACACCCGCAAGGCATGCGGCGTGCGCGATTGCGCGGCGAGGCGGCAATTCTCGAACACGGTGAAGGGTAGGAAGATGTTGGTCTTCTGATAGCTGCGACCGATGCCCATGCGCGAGATCTGGTCCGAACTGCAGCCGGCAATGTTCTTCCCCTCGAACATGACCTCGCCCGTTGTCGGCGGCAAATCGCCGGACAGCAGATTGGTCAGCGTCGACTTGCCGGCGCCGTTGGGGCCGATCACGACATGGATCTCGCCGACGTGCAGGTCGAGCGAGACATCGCTGACTGCGACCAGCCCGCCGAAGCGCTTGGTCAGGCCGCGGGTGCTGAGGATGGGTTCGCCGGCGACGGCCGCCACCTTGTCACTCATCGGCTGCCTCCGTCACGGGTTTTTTGCCGAACTTCTGCATCAGACCGGCCAGGCCCTGCGGCAGATACAGCGCCACCAGCATGATCAGTATGCCCATGGCCAGTTGCCAATGCTTGGCCCAGGCGCCGAACCAGGCCTGGTTGGACAGCGCTTCCTGCAGCAGGATGAAGGCGAAGGAGCCGATCACCGCCCCGTACAGCGAACCCATGCCGCCGAGGATGACCATCATCAACACGGCACCCGACTGATGCCAGGAAAGGATTTCCGGATTGACGAAGCCGTATTGCATGGCCGCCAGGTAGCCGGCGATGCCCGCCAACGCGCCGGAAAGCGTAAAACTCGCGAGCTGGTAGCGGAACACCGGAAAACCCAGTGCGCGCATGCGATGCTCATTGACCTTGATGCCCTGCAGGGCGCGGCCGAAGCTGGAGCCGAGCACGCGGTGCAGCAGCATATAGGTCGCCGCCATGGCCAACAAGGCCAGCCAGTAGAAGTTTTCCAACTTCTCCAGGTTGACCAGTTCCATTTCGCCCAGCTTCATGGTCGGCTTGGCGTAGATATAGATGCCGTCCGATCCGCCACCGATCTTGGTGTCGTGAAAAATGAAGAACAGCATCTGGGCGAAGGCCAGCGTGACCATGATGAAATAGATGCCGCGCGTGCGCAGCACCAGCATTCCGATGATCAACGCGAACAGGGCGCAAACGGCGATCGACGCCGGAAAGGACCACCACAGGCTGACCGTCTCGTACGGCGGTGCCATCAGCGCCAGCGCATAGCCGGTCAGGCCGAAGTAAGCCGCGTGGCCGAAGCTGACCAGGCCCGTGTAGCCGACTAGCAGATCGAGGCTCATGGCGAAGATGGCCATGATCAGCACCTTGGTCAGCAACTGCAGGTAGAAGGTGCTCTCGACCAGCGGAAACAGCGCCAGCAGCCCGACCGCCAGCCAGGGCAGGAACTTGATCAGGCGCGCACCCATCTCAGGCTCGCCCGAACAGGCCTTCCGGCCGCCATACCAGCACGATGGCCATCAGCACATAGACGATCATGCCCGCCACCTCGGGCACCAGCACCTGACCGAAGGTTTCGGCCAGGCCGATCATCAGCGAAGCCGCCATGGCGCCCTTGACCGAGCCGATGCCGCCGATGACCACCACCACGAAGCAGATGATCAGCACCTGGCTGCCCATGTTGGGAGTTACCGAGGACAGCGGTGCGTTGATCATGCCGGCGAAGGCGGCCAGCGCAACGCCCAGCGCGAACACCAGGGTGTAGATCAGTTTGATGTCGATGCCGAGCGACTGCACCATGTCGCGATTGCTGGCGCCGGCGCGGATCATCATGCCCAGCCGGGTTTTCTGGATCAGGAAATACAGCGCCGCGGCGAGCAGCAGGCAGACGCCGGAAATGACCAGGCGATATACCGGGTAGGACAGGTTTTCGGTCAGCGGAATCGAGGCATTGAGCAGCGCAGGCACCGCGACGCCATGCACATCGTCACCCCAGATGATGCTGCGCAATTCCTCGAACACCAGGATCAGGCCGTAGGTCAGCAGCACCTGATAGAGGTGGTCGCGCTGATACAGATGACGAAACAGCAGGCGCTCCAGCGCCATGCCGAGTATCACCGTGAGCGGAATCGCCAGCAGGATCGCAGTCACCAGGCTGCCGGTCAGTGTCGACAGCGACCAGGCCAGGTAGGCGCCCACCATGTAGAAACTGCCGTGCGCCAGATTGATGATGCCCATGATGCCGAACACCAGCGTCAGACCGCTGGCGACCAGGAACAGCAAGAGGCCGTATTGCAGGCCGTTGAGCAACTGAATCAGAAAGAAGGCGAAATCCATTGGGCTGGTTAGTCAAGAGTTGGCGCTGGCGGCACGGCGTTCCGCATCGCGCGGGCCATATCTGGATGCCAATCGCATCGAAGCTTACCGTCCCCGGCAGGAGCCGGGGACGTGGCGGCAGGCACCTGCCGCCTTTGGCGACGAACCAACTAGGCCTTGCAGCCGCGTGCCGGATCAGTCAGCGCCTTCCAGGCCACTCCCTGCACCTTGTTTTCCTTGCCAACCACCTTGCGCAGATACATGTCCTGCACCGGGTTGTGCGCCTTGGACAGCGTCCATGCACCGCGCGGGCTGTCGATCTTGGCCGCTTCCATGGCCTTGATCGCCCCCACCCTGTCGGCGACATTGCCCTTGACGCCGTCGAGCCCGGCGGCCAGCAGCTGGCCGGCGTCATAGCCCTGCACGGCATAGACGTCGGGCTGCAGCTTGAAGGCCTTGGCATAGGCCAGGCGGAAGGCCTTGTCCTTCTTGGTGCCGAGGCCATCGGCATAGTGCAGCGTGGTTTCCACGCCCTCGCCGGCATCGCCGACGGCTTCGAGCACGCCATCGGTGAGGAAGCCCGAGCCGTAGAGCGGAATCTTGCCCTTGAGGCCGGCCGCCTGGTAGTCCTTGAGGAACTTGGCGGCGCCGCCGCCGGCAAAGAAGGCCACCACGGCATCGGGCTTGATGCTGGCGATTTCGGTCAGCAAGGCCTGGAACTCGACTTGCGGGAAGGGCACGTAGAGTTCCTTGGTCAGCTTGCCGCCTTCCTTCTCGAAGCCTTCCTTGAAGCCCTCCATCATTTCCTCACCCGCCGCATATTTCCAGGTGATGAACACGGCATTTTTGTGTCCCTTGGCCTTGAGCACCTTGCCCAGCGCGTAGGTGGTCTGCCAATTGGAGAAGGAGGTGCGGAAGAAGTTGGGCGCGCAGGCGGCGCCCGTCATGGCGCCGGCGCCGCCGTTGGGATTGATCCACAGCGTGCCGGACTCGCGCAGCACCTTGGCCATGCCCATTACCACGCCCGAATGCACCGTGCCGATCACCACATCGACCTTGTCGCGCTGCACCAGCTTGGTGACGTTCTCCGGCGCCTTGGCCGGATTGGATTCATCGTCCACAGTGAAAAATTCGATCTCGCGCCCGCCGAGTTTGCCGCCGCGCTCCTCGATCGCCAGCTTGAAACCGTTGGTGATGGCAACGCCGAGCTGGGCATAAGTGCCGGTGTAGGGCAGCATCAGGCCAACTTTCAGTTTTCCCTGCTGGGCCAGCGCGGTGCCGGTCGGCATCAGTGCGCCGGCTGCCGTCGCACCGGCTATGGCTGTGCTGCCGAGCAAAAATCCGCGGCGATCATAGGTCGATTTTTTTTGCATTGTGATTCTCCTCACTCAACGTTTTTGAAGGACGCAAAGGCATTCGCGCCCAATGCGGTTTTCGGCCTGCAATCACAACACTTCCCCGTTGGCGCGTCAAGCCAATTGACACGTCAAGCTTCGATTCCGCGCAATCAGCGCAGCTTGAAGCGCTGTATCTTTCCCGTTGCGGTCTTCGGCAATTCGGCCACGAACTCTATCCAGCGCGGATATTTGTAAGGTGCCAGCTTTTCCTTGACGTGCAGCTTCAGGGCGTTCTTGAGTTCATCCGAAGGCTCGACTCCGGCCTTGAGCACGATGTAGGCCTTGGGCTTGATCAGCTCATCGGTATCGGCATGCGCCACCACGGCGGCTTCGAGAATCGCCTCGTGGGTCATCAGCGCGCCCTCGACCTCGAACGGCGAGACGTAGATGCCGGATACTTTCAGCATGTCGTCGGAGCGTCCGCAGTACTGGAAGTAGCCGTCGGCGGATTCGATGTACTTGTCGCCGCTGCGGGTCCAGTCACCCATGAAGGTGTGGCGCGACTTCTCGCGGCTGTTCCAGTACATGACCGCCGAACTCGGACCGTTGATCTGCAGCTCGCCGATCTCGCCGGGCGATACGGGATTGCCGTCTTCACCGATCAGGCGCACGGCATAGCCGGGAACCGGCTTGCCGGTGGTGCCGTAACGCACTTCGCCGGCACGGTTGGAAAGGAAAATATGCAGCATCTCGGTGGAGCCGATGCCGTCGAGGATCTCCACGCCAAGCTGCTCGGTCCAGCGCCGGCCGATGTCGGCAGGCAGCGCTTCGCCGGCTGAAGTACAGACGCGCAGGCGGGGTACTTCGGTGCGCGTGAGCATTTCCGGGCTGGCCAGCAAGGCGCCATAGAGCGTCGGCACGCCGTAGAAAATCGAGGGCTGATGCTGACGCAAACGCTGAAACACCGCCTGCGGCGTGGGACGTTCGGCCATGAGTATGGCGGTCGCCCCGACCGAAAGGGGAAAGGTGAGTCCGTTGCCCAGACCGTAGGCGAAGAACAACTTGGCCGCAGAAAACACCAGATCGTCCTCGCGTATGCCCAGTATCGGTTTGCCATAGAGTTCGGCGGTCTGGATCAGGTGCGAATGCAGATGCACGGTGCCCTTCGGCGTTCCGGTCGAACCCGAGGAATAGAGCCAGAAACAGAAGTCGTCGCAGGTGGTCGGCGCCGGCGTGAAGTTCGTGCTGGCGGCCTTCATCAAATCGTCCAGACACTGGTGGCCCTTGCCGTCCTTGCCGGAGACCACGATCTGCCTGAGCGTCGGATGCTTGGCGACGATGGGCGCGAACTGCGGCCACAGCGCTTCGGAAACCACCAGGGCCTTGGCCCGCGAATCGCCGAGCATGAAATCATAGTCGGCGGTGGTCAGCAAGGTGTTGGCGGCGATCGGTACGATGCCGGCCTGGATGCTGCCGAGAAACGCCGTGGGAAAGTCGATGGTGTCGAGCAGGCACAGCATCACGCGATCCTCGGCGTGCAAGCCGATGCCGGCCAGCACGTTGCCGAAGCGGTTGACCCGCTCGGCCAGATCGCCGTAGGAATAGCTGCCCTGATCGTCGATGAAGGCGGTCTTGCCGGCGCGGCCGGCGCGCAGATTCCTCTCGATCAGATCGTAGGCCGCGTTGTACGCGCGCGGAATGTTGACCCGCGGCGGCGATGTGCCGTGATCGGCAGTGCTCAGTTCTGGCATGACAGTCTCCTCCTCCGCTCCCTGGCGGGCTGGCTATTCAAACTTGGTGGATCAATTCTCCCTGCATTTACTGCCCGTCTATGCGCTGAATGCCTGTATGCCCGTCTGTGCCCGGCCCAGGATCAGCGCATGAATATCGTGCGTGCCTTCGTAGGTATTGACCACTTCCAGATTGACCACGTGGCGAATCACGCCGAACTCGTCGGAAATGCCGTTGCCGCCCAGCATATCCCGCGCCATGCGGGCGATATCGAGCGACTTGCCGCAGGAATTGCGCTTCATGATCGAGGTGATCTCGACCGCCGCGGTGCCCTCGTCCTTCATCCGGCCCAGGCGCAGGCAGCCTTGCAGGGCCATGGTGATTTCGGTCTGCATGTTGGCCAGCTTGAGCTGGATCAGCTGGTTGGCGGCCAGCGGCCGGCCGAACTGCTTGCGATCCAACGTGTATTGCCGCGCCGCATGCCAGCAGTATTCGGCGGCGCCCAGCGCGCCCCAGGCGATGCCGAAACGTGCCGAGTTGAGGCAGGTGAACGGACCCTTGAGGCCGCGCACATCGGGGAAGGCGTTTTCCTCGGGACAGAACACTTCGTCCATCACGATCTCGCCGGTGATCGAGGCGCGCAGGCCGACCTTGCCGTGGATCGCCGGTGCGGACAAACCCTTCCAGCCCTTCTCCAGCACGAAGCCGCGGATCTGGCCGCCGTCGTCCTTGGCCCAGACCACGAAGACGTCGGCGATCGGGCTGTTGGTGATCCACATCTTGGAACCGGAAATGCTGTAGCCGCCATCGACGGCGCGGGCGCGCGTGATCATGCTGCCGGGGTCGGAGCCGTGGTTTGGCTCGGTCAAGCCGAAGCAGCCGATGAGTTCGCCGGTGGCGAGCTTCGGCAGGTATTTCTTGCGCGTGGCCTCGTTGCCGAACTCGTAGATCGGCACCATGACCAGCGAGCTTTGCACGCTCATCATCGAGCGGTAGCCCGAATCGACGCGCTCGACTTCGCGTGCGGCGAGACCGTAGCAGACGTAGTTCATGCCGGCGCCACCGTATTCCTCGGGAATCGTCGTGCCGAGCAGTCCGAGTTCGCCCATCTCGCGGAAGATCGCCGGGTCGGTCTTTTCGTGGCGGAAGGCTTCCAGCACGCGCGGCGCCAGCTTGTCCTGCGAATACGCGGCGGCGGTGTCGCGCACCATGCGCTCGTCGTCGGTCAGTTGCTGGTCCATCAGCAAGGGGTCTTCCCAGTTGAATCTCGGTTGGCTGCTCATCGAATCGTCCTTAATGAATTGTCATGCCGCCGTCGGCGGCGAGTATCTGTCCCGTAACGTAGGCCGAAGCATCCGAGGCGAAGAAGATGAACACCGGTGCAATCTCCTCCGGCTCGGCCCAGCGACCCAGGGGAATACGGTCCAGGTACTTCTCCTTGAAACGATCATCGGTACGAATCACTTCCGTCATCGGCGTCGCGGCACCCGGTGCGATGGCATTGGCCGTAATGTTGTAGCGCGCCAGTTCCTTCGCCGTGCTCTTGGTCATGCCGAGAATGCCCGCCTTCGCCGCGCTGTAGTTGATCTGGCCGATCGTGCCCAGCACCCCGGCGGCAGACGTCACGTAAATTATACGGCCGTACTGGCGCTCGATCATGCCGCCGACCACCGCCTGCAGGCAGTTGAAGGCGCCGGTCAGATGCACGCCGATCACCTGGTTCCACTGCTCGATGGTCATCTTGTTGAGCATCGCGGTGCGGGTGATGCCGGCATTATTCACCAGGATATCGATGCGCCCCCAGGCGGCATTGACCCTGGCCGCGGCCGCCTCGACCTGGGCGCGGTCGGCGACGTCGCAGGCAATGCCGATCGCCGTGCCGCCAGCACCAACTATTGCCGCGGCGACCTTTTCCGCCGCCTCGCCGTTCATGTCGACCACCGCCACCTTCGCGCCCTCGCGGGCGTAGGCCGCCGCCACGGAGGCGCCGATGCCCTGCCCCGCGCCGGTGACGAAGGCGACTCTATCCTTTAGCTGCATGTTCTGGCCTCGATTGAAATTGCCGGTTTAACGGCTTGGTCCGCAGATTTCGCAGATTGACGCAGATTGAACAGAATCGACATCCGCGAAAAGAGGATTTTTCATCTGCGTAAATCTGCGTAATCTGCGGATCGAATGCAGTACTGTTCTCAGCCCTTCGGCTTGGCCATCACCTGCTCGGCGAACTTGTCGTCGAACAACGCGCCTTCGGCCACCAGCTGGCGGAACTTGATGAAGTCGATGACGTCCTTGCCGGTCGGCTTCTTCGCGTCGAAGGCATTGAAGCCGAGCCAGGCTTCGTGGTTCATGTTGGCGGCCAGCCAATGGCGATTCGGCAGCTTCATCTGGTCCCAGAAGAACTTCTTCTTGCCGCGGATGCCGTCGATGGAATTGATCAGGCAGTTGGGGAACAGGTTGGCGAACTTCCACACCAGGCGATTGACTTCGGCGTCGAGCAGTTCGAAGTCGGTCTTGCACTCGGCGATCAGCGCCTTGGCGGCGGCGATCTGGTCGCCGGCTACGGCTTCGCCGTAGACGATCTCGCCGTCGTCGACGAAGGTATCGGTGCGCACCAGCGGATTCCTGACCCACTGGCCGTCCTTCTTCAGCACCGGCACCACCTTGGTGACAAGGCCCTTGGACTTCATCTTGTAGGCGCTCCAGGTCTCGCAGGAGATGCAGTTGTACATCGCATCTTCCATCGACAGGAACCAGGGCAGGAAGTCGGTCGAGCCGCCGACCGGCGCCGAGCCGTGCTTGGGGCCGGCCTGGCCGTAGATCGCCAGGTCGGAGGAGACCGTGATGTCGGTGGCCATGCCGATTTCCTGGCCGCCGGCGACGCGCATGCCATTGACCCGGCAGATCACCGGCTTCTTGCAGTTGAGGATGCCGTCGACCATGGCGTTGAACAGGTCCATGTACTCGCCGTATTCGTTGGGGCGCCTGGAGTAGTAGGAGGCGTACTCGGCGGTGTTGCCGCCGGTACAGAAGGCCTTGTCGCCGACCGCGGTGAACACCACGGCGACGATCTTGCGGTCACTTGAGGCGCGCTGCATGCCGGCGATGACGCCCTTGACCATGTCGGTGGTGTAGGAGTTGTACTGGCTCGGGTTGTTGAGCCAGATCCAGGCTGAGAACAGGCCGGCCACCGCGGCACCCTTGTCGTCCAGCACCGGACGCTCTTCGTAGATCACCGTCGGCGCATCGCTGGGCGCTGCGGTGCCGAAGTGGCTGTTGTCGATGAGTTGGTGATCCTTGAGATCGTTTTCCCTGCGTAGCCATTCCAATGCCATGGTAGTTCTCCTCTTTGAATTCGGTGGGTGCTGCGTATATGTGGAAATTCGCTTCAGAAATCCGGGGTCAGGATCACGCGCCGCTTGAGCTTGCCGTGGTGCGCCTCGTCGAACACCTGCTCGATCTGGCTCATCGGCCGCGTCTCGACGAAGGGGGCAAGATTGATGCGCCCGTCGAGGCACATCTCCAGCACCTGCGGATAGAACTCGGGCGGGCAACCCCAGGTGCCGATCAGCTCGGCATCGAAGGCCATCAGCTTGGACAGCATGTAGGAGGTCTCGTCGGTGCCGTAGCCGACCACCATCAGCAAGCCGGTGAAGGACAGCAATGACAGCGCCAGTTCCTGCCCCGGCTTGGTGCCGGTGACTTCGAAGATCTTCCAGCCGTAGTTCGAGGGAATGCCCTTTTCCTTGCAATAGGCCTTGAAAATTACCTTCACTTCCTTGGCACTCTTGCCTTTCGGATTGATCGTGAAGTCGGCACCGTAGGCCTTCATGAACTCGAGCTTTTCCTCGTTGATGTCGATGCCGATTACCGTGCTGGCGCCCATGCCCTTGGCCACCTGGGTCATGAAGCTGCCAACGCCGCCGGCGGCACCGATGATGATGACGCGATCGCCGGCCGCGAGGCGCGCGCGACGCGCCGCCTGGTAGGGCGTGGTCACCGCGTCGGCGATCACCGAAAGGTGCTCCAGCGGCACGCTGCCGCGATTGCCGACGATGCACAAGTCGGCCGCCGGCACAGGAATGTGACTGGAGAAACCGCCGTAGATGCCCATCGAATTTCCCGGCATCTTCTGCGCCAGGCAGCGGTTGCCGCGCCCGGTCTTGCACAGTTCGCAATTGTTGCAGGGAAGCACGGCGGGAATGATGACTTCCTTGCCGATGAAGCTCGCCTCACCGGCGACCACCACGCCCGAAATCTCGTGGCCCAGCGACAGCGGTGGCGGCTGCTCGGTGCGCACGCCCATGTAGAAGTAGGACAGATCGGTGTGGCAGACGCCGCAGCCCTTGACCTCGACCAGGACCTCGCCCGGCAGCAGTTGCGGCACCGGAATTTCTGTCTTGGTCAGCGTCCCCGGTACGGTCATCTGCCATGTCTTGATGGTGCTCGGAATCATTTTCTTGTCCTCGTGTCGATTATTTGTTCTTCCAGACGGGCTTGCGCTTCTCGATGAAGGAGTTCAAACCCTCCTTGGCATCCTCGGTGGCCATCAGGTCCTTGAGGTAATGCTGTTCGATATGGAACAGCGCCTCGTAGAAGGGCCGCGTCGCCGCTTCCTTGACCGCCTTCTTGGTATGGATCAGCGCCACGCGCGACAGCGAGGTGAATTGTTCGAGGAACTTCGCCGTGTCGGCCGCGAAAGTCTCTTTCGCAAACACAGTGTTCACCAGGCCGAGGCGGTGCGCCTCCTTCGCATCGATGATGCCGCCGCCGAGCAGCAGTTCCATGACCTTGGTCATCGGGATCTGCCGCGGCAACAGAATCGCGGCGATCGGCGGGAACACGCCGAGCTTGATTTCGGGTTGCCCCAGCTTGGCGCTCTCCGAGGCCACCACCATGTCGCAGGCGATCGCCAGTTCACAGCCACCGCCCAGTGCCGCACCGTTGACCGCAGCCACGGTGGGGATCGACACCTGCATCAGGCGCTTGAGGATGCCGTGGAAGACCTCGATCATCTTCACCACCTTGTCCGGCGTGTGGTCGACCACGTCGACGCCGGAGGAGAAGGTCTTGTCGCCGTTGCCGGTGATCACCAGGACCTTGGCCGTGGTGTTCTCCATCGCCAGGTCGAGCGCGGCATTCATCTCCTCCATGGTGGCGATGTCGAGCACGTTGTAGGGCGGCCGGTTGATGGCCAGGCGCAGCGTTTCGCCCTGGTCCTCGTAGGAGATGAACTTGAAATCTGCCATGTATGTCGTCCTTTGCTGTCGAGTTCCTGTTGAATTTCTGTTGCCGGTCGATCAGAAAAGATCATCCATTTCGTCGGCACCGACGCCCGGCGGCATGCCGCCGTATTGCTGCATGTAGGCCTGCACCAGCTGGTTTTCGCGCTGGCTGAAGAAGGGTGCGTCCTCCCAGACGAAGTACTTGGCGATGTCGGCCTTGTCGAGCATGGCTTCGAGGCCTTCGCGGAGGTTCTCGACGCCCTTGATCAGCAGCACCTTCTTGTCGGCGTCGAGCAGCTGATACACGCCCGACTCGGTCTGCACGCCGGCCACGTTCTCGGCATTCAGCTCCAGCCAGGCTTCCGGCGGCAGCACCATGTCCTCGATCTTCGCCGCCAGATTGCACTTGAGGCAACGCAAGGCCTCGGCACGGGCGCTCGCTTCATCGAAGCCGAGTTCGACCTCG
>JAXMJU010000322.1:0-8230 GCA_034376265.1 Sulfuritalea sp. | reverse complement strand
CTATCTGCCGGGCGGCTGGCTTTCTTTGCACGAGCAGAATCTGATCGCCTGCGTGGTGTTCACGGCCGCGGCAATCACGGACGTGCTGGACGGCTATCTTGCGCGGCGGCTGAATCAGATGTCGGCCTTCGGCGCCTTCCTCGACCCGGTGGCCGACAAGCTGATGGTGGCCGCCGCGCTGGTGGTGCTGGTGCGGCTCGATCGTGCCGACGTCATGCTGGCCTTCATCATCATCGGTCGCGAAATCGCCGTCTCGGCGCTGCGCGAATGGATGGCGAAGATCGGCGCGGCGAAGAGCGTGGCCGTTTCCTTGATCGGAAAACTGAAAACCATCGCCCAGATGACGGCGATTCCGTTGCTGTTGTGGCATACGCCGATCGGTCCGCTCGACGTGCATCTGGCCGGCACCTGGTCGCTCTGGATTGCCGCGCTGCTGACACTATGGTCGATGATTTATTACTTGAAGAAAGCGTGGCCGGAAATCTCGGCGCGCAGTCGTTGACACATCGAAAGCGGACGCTATAATGCGCGCCTGTTCTGCGGGAGTAGCTCAGTTGGTAGAGCGCAACCTTGCCAAGGTTGAGGTCGAGAGTTCGAGACTCTTCTCCCGCTCCAGAATTCTGGGGGAAAGCAATTGCTTTCCCCCTTTTAGCTTCAGTAAGTCCTTCGCGGCGCGATGGCAGAGTGGTTATGCAGCGGCCTGCAAAGCCGTGTACCTCGGTTCGATTCCGGGTCGCGCCTCCAGTATTCCTCCGCTTCGAGGGTGTTCTCGGGCCCGGATGGTGAAATTGGTAGACACAAGGGACTTAAAATCCCTCGGCGCAAGCCATACCGGTTCGATTCCGGTTCCGGGCACCACATAAAAACAAGTACTTATTATGTCTTGACCTGTCTGGGTCTTTCTGGATTTGTCACGTTTCCCGTCGAATTTGTCACATTTTGTCACAGATAATTTGCGTGTGACAGGCTCAGACAGGTATCATTCACTTGCGGTGCGTTTCATCCTAGTCGCGCGTCTGCCACGACGCGTGCAAGGCAACCTTGGCAGCGGGTGCTGTCAATGACCTCCGGTGAAGCAAGTGAAATCCGCAGCGGTCCGGGAGAGTCCGAACCACACCAAGCATCTTGCGTGTGTGGGGAGAGGTGGAAGATAAACCGGGTCGAGGTCTAGCCAACCTCCCGCAGTCGACAACATTCTTACGTGGCCCTTGGCGCAACGCGTCAAAAAGGATGTTGTCATGGAAGAAATTAAACTCTTCGATACCGCTTCGCTCGCGGATCTGTTCAAAACCACGCCCAACGCGCTTTACCTGATCGGTTCCAAGATCCGCCGCGGTATCTTGCCCGCGACCGCTCTACCGAAGCCGCTTTCTCTGCCTTCCCGCCGCATGTTGTGGGATGCGCGCGATGTTCAGCGCTGGCTGGACGTCCACCGGCCATCAAGGGTGGGCCACCCAACCAAGCTCGAGCAAATCGCGAAGCGTCAGGCGGGGGTGCGATCATGAGCACCCAGCACGAAATCGTAATCAAGCGTCGGGTTGCTTACTCGGCTATCCCCGACCGAATCCTCGAAGACAAGCGTCTTAGCCTTCAGGCGCGGGCGGCTCTTGGCTGGATGATCGGTAGGCCGGGGGGCTGGGTACTCAAAGTGGAATACATGAAATTCGTTCTGGGCATCAGCGAAAAGGCCTGGAAGAAGATTCGAGGGGAACTAAAAGAGCACGGTTACTACACGTCGACCAGGGTGCGGGGCGTCAGCGCCAAGGGGAAAAAAGGAGTTTGGCTTTGGGAGACCATGGTCACCGACGATCCGATCTATTCGTCCACCACGCCAGGCGGTGAGTCCATCCCCCCCATCAGCATAGATGGAGAAACGGAACGGCACTCCATCCCTCCCGCCAGCATGGATGGAGGCAGCATGGATGCAGGCCGCGTGGATGCGCGAGGGGAGGATATAACAGGTGTAGTCAACACGTCAGTCAACAAGACAATAAACCAACCAAACCAAAATCACCGCCCGGCACCAGCCGGGCTCATGGCGCCCGCTGGTGCGAGCGCGGGAGGTGGGGTGGGTGGTGGTTGTATTGAAAATTTGAGTACAGAAGAGAAAGAGCACCTTGCTGCCGCCAACTGGCAGCAGCAAGCTAAAGGCAAACCAGTCTGCAACGAAGAGGCTTGGCGCGGCACGTTGCTGAAGCGCTGGCGGTCCGGCGGCTTCAATGCCCGGGACTTGCAGACATTGGCCGCGTGGCGGCTCGCGACTACCGGCGTGAGCTCGCGACATGATGGTCATTCAGGATTTGACCAAGTCGACTACTTGATGGGCGCCAAGACGAACACGATGAGCATGGCCGAAGGAGTTCGGCTCATGCGCGCGCAGCAGGCGCGCCGGCGGAGTGCGTCATGAGCCAACTCGTCCCACTGAAAGTCGCCGATAGCGACTACTTCCGCATTGGCCTGTGCGCGCTTTGGAAGCGCATCGAGCGGGGCCAGATGCCGGTCGCGCTGTATCGCCAAGGCCGGCGCTGGCACTGCCTAGCCAGCGACCTCACGGCATGGCAACAGGCCGGAGGCTGGGGTATGGAGGTGCCCCAGGCTGCCGCATCTTCGATCCATCTCCATCCTGACATTCCTGACCTTCAAGACCACCGGCATTCTTGAAACGGTGATGCTGTGAGGCAAGGAGCAAGCTAGGCACTGTATGGCGTTGCCATACGTGCAGCTTGCCCTGCGGGACAAAAGCCCGGCTGCCCTTCGGTTGCCTGGCTTGGCTTGGAGATGAAGGTGGACAAGAAGACGAAGTTGACGACGGTCCGGCTGAGCGCAGCCGACCACGAGCGCATCAGTGGCCTGGCGCACGCTGCACGGCTGTCATTCTCGGAATTTCTGCGTCGCGCGGCCGCGGGCGTCGACATCCAGCCCGCGCCGCCGGCGGTCCCGGCGGTGAACCGCGTGGTCTACGCGGACCTCGCGCGCATGGCGGCCAATCTCAATCAGTGGGCGCACCACGCCAACAGCGCCGGTGGCTTGGCGGGCCGCGACGCACTGGCCCTCGTCGGCCAGTTGAAAGAACTGAGTCGCGAGGTCGCGGCCCTCCGCACTCACCTGATCGGCGAGGTGGTGTGATCGCAAAGTTGAGCAAGGGCGCTGGGTTTCGTGGCGCCCTCGACTATCTGACCCGCTATGGCAAAGACGAGCCGCTTGGGACCGTCATCGGAGGCAATATGGCCGCCACCGATCCGCGCGGCCTGGCGCGGGAATTCGGAGTTGGCCGGACGCTCCGGCCGGACGTTGCGAAGCCAGTTTTTCACGCAAGCCTTGCTCTACCCCCCGGCCAGTCACTAAGTGACCAGGACTGGAACAAAGCCGCCGTCACTTTCTTAAGAGAAATGGGGTTGGCCGAGGACCATCAGTTCACGGTGATCAAACACGTCGACACCGACCACGAGCACGTGCACGTGCTCGCGAGTCGCATCAACATCCGCGACGGCAGCCTTGCACGTGAACGACGAGGGGACTACCGGCAAAGTCATCAAGCCGCCGCCAAGGCGGCGCAGGCCGTTGGCCTGCAGCCGGTGAATCCTGCTCCCCGGCCCGAACGGAAAGCCACCCTAACCCGAGGTGAGCTCGCCCACGCTCAGCGCGCCGGAACCCCACACCCCAAGCTGCAAATCGCCGCGCGGCTGGACGCCGCCCTGGCGCACGCGACGACCTTGGACCAGTTCAAGGCGATTGCCCTGGACCACGGCGTCGACGTGCGATTTTCCTCCAATTCTGGAGGCGCCTACGGAGTCAGCTACCGCCTCGCCGATCCGGTAGCGCGCCCGGATTTTGACGCCGAGTGGCTCAAAGGGAGTCAGGTCGGCAAGGGCTACACCTTGCCTTCGATTCGCCAGCGTCTCGCCAGTGAGGCCATCGGCATGATTCACCAATCCACCGCCAAGGAGCATGAGCATGACAGCAGAAATTTACGTAAGCCCGACCCTCCAAAAAACAGACCCCCGCCACCACCCAGAGCGCGCCACTGCTTGCAAAAGCTGCCCCAGATCAATGTGGTTTCAATTGGCGGAGGGCGGCGAGGTGAAATGTTATTGCAAGGAAATGTACATCGTAGTCTGGAGCAGCAGCGAAGGCTTCGAGGTGGCGCTCTGCGATGGGCAGGCCAAGGCCACAGAGGCTGGTTGACGACGACCCAGCGGCACGAGGGCGGCGTCGACGTGGTGCGCTGGCGTAGCGGAACCGTGGCCGCCACGGCGAGCGATCAGGCGATCCACTGGCGCACTGGATCAGCAGCAGAGTCCCAAATTGTCGCCGCCCTGGCGGCAGAGCGCGGCTGGAAAGCAATCGAGATGGCCGATCGCGGGAGTGAAGAAAAGAACCGGGCCGCGATCGCGGCCTACCACGCAAACGGGATAGAGGTATTGCTAAATGGACGACACATCCCAGCACAAAGTAGGGCGAATGCTGACCGGGATGATGCACGAGGCGCGGCAGCAAGCCGAGGCCTTGACGCCGCCCCCGCCCACCCCGTGGGGACTTCGGCTGGACGAACTGGAGAAGTCGCAGGCGGGAATGCTGAAGCAACTGCAGAGGCACCTTCAAGCCCTCCAAACCACCCAACAGCAGATGCAGCAGCAGCTATTGCGCCAGTCGCAACAGATCGAAGAGCTGCGGAGCTTCGTCCTGAAAATCGGCCAAATCACGACTCGCACGGAAAAGCGCTTGATTCAACAACCGAGGAAAAAATCATGGTGGACTCACTGGATTTCCTGAACGACGAAACCGAAACACACCCACCCGCTGCGGCACCAGCCGCAGCCCCCACCCCGGCGCCGCGCCCTGTGGCGGCGGCACCCAAGCCCAGTACCCCGGAGGCGACCAGCGAAGACCACGCAACCGCCCTGCGTAAAGCAGCCGAGCGGGAATTCAGTCGCCGGCGCTGGGCGCGTGCGGATGCGATCGCGCGAGCCCTTGAAGAGCAGCGCCAGCAACTTGAATACATCCAGATGCAACCACTTACTAAGCGACTGGCAGCAATGGCCAGCGGCGAAAGTGCCAGGCTACATGCAGAAATCACGCGGCTGGAAACGGCTCACAAACAAGCCCTGGCGCGCGAGCGCGCCATCGTCAATCAGTTGAAAGCGGACCCGATCAGCTCGGCGCTGATCGCTGAAGAAGCCCATTCCTCAGCCGCCGAGCGCGCGGCCATCCGCGAGGATGCCGAGCGGATCCTTGCCGCCCGTGAGGCCCAAACCGAAGCGCAGCGAGAAGCCGCGATTGAACGTGAGCGCGAGGCGCTGCGCCAGCGTCAGGCCAAGCAGCAGCAGGAAGACGAAACGCCGCGCCCTGTGAAGAAAAATGCCGGCGCACCCAAACCCCGATAACCCCCGAACTCACTCGAAGGAACCTGATTATGTCCACCAAGCAACCCCAGCAACCCAGCCGCACGCGCCGCGTGCTGGCGGCTGTCTTTCCGTTCAAAAAGCCCGCTGCGGACGCTCTGCGTCCGGCCCAAGAAGGCGGAGCAATGATCGTGTCCATGCTGGACACAATCAAGAAGCAGGTAAACCCAGACCTGAATGAAGAGGCGGAACGCCTCGACCCCGCCGAGCGCTTCCGGCGTCAATGCCAGCGCTACGGACTGGACAAAGCCCGCCTGCTGCTCATTGAACAGTCCTTGCTGAATACAAAACGCGTCTACCTCACCTTCTTCTACTTGCTGCCGGTTTTGGCGCTAATCCAGGCCATCACCGCTACAACCTTAGCGGACCAGGCCGGCGCGCTGGGGTGCTTGTTATTCTCATTCCTGGCCTTGGTGCTCTCCATGCGTCTGAGCTTTCAGCTTAGAAGCGTGCGCCACCGCAAGGGATGGGGCTGGCCGCAGTTTTGCGCCACGTTCCCCACGAAGGTGGATATGGCTGCATATTTCCTTGACCTCGAGTTCTGATCATGGTCACCCCGGACGCCGCAAGCCTGTACGCCGCCGCCGAATCCTCGGCGACGCTGCTGGACAGCATCTTCAAAACGAGCCAGGTCGGCAGCATTCTGACCATGGTGAACCTGGTCATTCTTGCCGCCGGCACCGCCTGGCTCATGTGGAACGTCCTGGCCGGAATTACCCAATCGGCGTGGGATGGTGAATTATTGGGGAAAAGATTCCATACACTTTGGATGCCGATTCGCAATGCGCTGGGATTTGCCATGCTGATCCCAGCGTTCGCTGGGTGGGGCGCGGCGCAACTGATCCTCTATCAATCCGCGAAAGCCGGCGCTGGAGCGGCGAATATCGCGATCTCCAGCGGGGCGGGAGCCTTCACCGCGCCGAAGGCATCTGATTTCACGGCGCCGGTGGCCAGCGACTATTTCACTCAAGCTCGGCAAATCTTCGAAATGCACGACTGCCGCGAGCGCGCGAAGATCCGCGTCGCGCAGATGGCGGATCCCGCCGCGGAGTTGGGCGGTACCGCAGCACAGTGGGAGCGGTTTATGGACATCGCGGGCTGTGGCCGCATCGACCACATTCCCCTGGCGGCGCTGAGCGACGCGCACATGGCCGCTACACGCACCCTCGACGTCACCCTGCAGACCTTGGCCGCCAGTGTGGCCGCCGGCGCGGAAAATCTTGGCCCAGTCATTCCGGAGGCTCAAATCACCCAGCAGCTGCGCCTGGCGGCGCAGGCCTACAAAGCCACCATCGAGGCCGCAGCCAAGGCTTCGATTGAATCCAAGATCGGCCAGATCAACAACGGCGCCGCCGGCGCCGACTGGCTTGCCTTCGGCTTCAAAGTCGTCGCTGCCGCCCAGGCAGCCCGCGAGGTCAATAGCGCCACCAGCAAGACGGCAATCATGAAAGGCAGCCGAGTCGACGGCGAGCCGGCGGCTCAACTACATACCAACCCGGGCGAAGCCAGCACGGACGGCGAGTTTCAAACGGGCGCACGCACGGACGGCGAGTCGCGCAGCGTGGGCGTGAAAGAGTTCCTGGGTGCGCTCAAGAGCGCCCCCGAGACGCTGCTTAAATGGTTCTTTGGCGGCGTCAATGTCAAGACGCTGGTTGGTGGTGGCGGTGATCTCATCGCGGCCCTGCAAGGCATTGGCACCAGCCTTTTGAACCTGGCCGGCGCAGCTGTTGCGGCCTTGCTGGCGCTCGGGGCCGCGGCGATCTGGCTGGGACCGGCGGCAATTTCACTTATCCCCGCTTCCTTGTCTGTGACCGCGATCGTCTTCGCGGTCGTAATCCCCTTGGTGATCGGCGGGGTGGCCCTGGCCGCCTACATTCCCATGGTTCCAGCGATCTTCTGGTCCCTCGCCGTTCTGGGCTGGCTCCTGACCGTGGCCGAGGCGCTGTTCATGGCGCCCCTATGGGCATTCATCCACCTTGAGACCGAAGGCGAAGGCATGGGGCAGAAGACCGAGAAGGGGTACGCCTTCATCATGAACCTGATGCTGCGCCCGCTCGTCCTAGTCTTCACCTTCACGATCGCCAGTATGCTTCTCAACGTGGTGTGGGCCATGCTGGGCACCCATATCAGCAATGCGATGAAGAGCGTCGATCTGATTTCCTTCAGCGGCGTATTTCTCTTTCTGGGCTACGCCTTCGTTCTGGTGACAACGGCCACCATGATGGTCTACAAGGTCTATGGCACAGCGATTGGATTGGCCGATGCAATACCAGCCTGGCTAGGGACCAATTTTCACAACTATACAAGCGGGCTCTCTGCAGGCGACGGCTTTGGCAAGGGCGAATCCATGCGGCCCAGCCGGCCAGGTGGCGGGCTGAATCCAGGCAAGCCTGGGGGTGGCGTCGACCGGCCGGTGGTCGGCGGCGCGTCAGGTGCTGGCGAAAGTCCGAAGCCAAGGTCCGAAGTCTGAGGTCTGAGCGTGATGCCACGGCATATGCGGCGGTTTCTTCTTTCTGGCGGTTCGACGATTCAGAGTCAGAACCAGATTCATGGCGTCCCGGCTTCGCCGGCCGGGCTTTCGTGCTACGCATCGAGCCTCGCAAAAGCCGCGAGTCTCGACCTGTCGGCTTCAATCCCTGACGCCTGCGCGCTCCGCTTGCTTACAACGACGTCAAAAGCCCCTGTGCCGCGCAGCGGCCCAGCCGAGCCATCCGCTTTGCTCCCGCCCCGGCGCGGCACAGGGGTAAATCCTTCGGCCTTCGGCCTGCGCGCCCTCCGGGCTTGCCCTCCTGGGGGATCGCTGCGCGAACCCCCGCCGGCGCTCACGC
>JAXMJU010000321.1:0-25670 GCA_034376265.1 Sulfuritalea sp. | reverse complement strand
TCGAAGTGGCCAAGCCGGTGGCTACCTTCGGCGGCGGACTGCTGGCGACGGCGAACAGGGAACTGCAGGCGGCGGCCGCGGCGCATCTCGACCAGCGCCCTTACAGCGCCTGGCCCGCCGCGCGCAAGGCGCTCATGAAATGCCTGGAGGAATGCGCGGTGCGCAGTCCGGCCTATGGGCTGGCGGCGCGCATGATGTTTCGCGCGCAAAAGGCCGGCGGCTTCGAACAGTTCTACCGCGGCCTGCATGACCGGGTGCGGCCGGCCGACGTCGCCTTCAGCAGTTTTCAGGCGCGCCGCGGGCTGCGCCGGCTCGCGGGACTGGCGCAGCGCAACCGGCAACTGAACCAGCTATGGACCGAACTGGCGGCGGCTCTGCCGCCGGGTTTCACGGCGCAGACGCGAACGCGTTGCGGCGAGCCGGCGGCCTACAACTTCGTCGCGCGCCATGCCGGCGATCTGCCGCAACTACGCCGCCGCGCGCAGACGCAGGGCCTCGATCTGGCGATACACGGCGAGGTGCTCGACGACGTCGCACCGATGCTGGGCCAGAGCGATTGCCCCGGCGCCGCCCAGGTGTTTGCGCAGGCCGTGGCGATCCCGCTGCATCTCGGCATCGATGCGGCGCGACTGCGGCGCATGGCCGAGATTCTTGCCATGGTGGCCGAGCCATGAAAGGTGTCGTCCTCTTGCGCGTGGATCGTGTCGAGGGCAGCGGCGGGCATCCGCGCCATTTGCATCCCGCGCTCGACTTGAAGATTCTCGAAGCCGGGCTCGGCGCAGCGCGCGGGATTGCGGCGACGCTGGTCGATGGCTGGCTGCTGCCGGGGGGGCCGCAGGCCTGGGTGGCCAGTGCGCTGGCGGCGCGGCCCCGCGTCGCGGTGATCAAGGCCGAGACCTGGTGCCTGCCCGAAGCCATCGAATGCGCGCTCGGCCTGCGTCATGCCGGTGTGCTGACCATCGCCATCGGCCAGCAGGTCTCGCACGTGATGCGCGCGCCGGCTTTGCGCTGGCGCGAAGCCTTCGATCTGGCGCTGGCGGGCGATGCCGAAGAGGAACTTCTGGCCTTGCTGCCGCGTCTGCTCGACGATGACGAATTCTCGCGGCACGGATACTGGCGGCAGTTCGAGCAGGGCCATCACTTCGCGGTGGCCGCCCCGGAGCGCCTGCCGCGCGCGGTATTTTCGGATGCGGAAATGATGGCCTTTGCCTTTCCCTTTCCCTTGCCGGGCAAACCCCTGCGCCGCTGGGCCTATGTCCTCAGCGCCAGCGGCTGTCCGCATCGCTGCCGCCATTGCTCGACCGTGGTGCGCAAGAGTTCGGGCGAGCGGCTGCGCACGCGCGATCCGGTGCAGGTGGCCGACGAGGTCGCGGCGCAGCTCGCGGCGGGTGCCGAGGCGATTGCTTTCGAGGACGATACTTTTTTCGTCGACCGGCGCCATTTCCTGGCGATCTGCGAGGAACTCGTGCGGCGCAATATCGCGGCACCCTGGATCGCCAATGCGCGCCCGGACGAACTGGACCAGGAGCGTGTCGCCGCCGCCGCCGCCGCCGGGGCCCGCCTGTTGAAGCTCGGCATCGAAACCGTAACGCCGCGACTGCTGGAATTGATGGGCAAGGCCCGGCACGGCGCCGCGTGGAAACTGCAGACGGAGCAGGGGCTCGCACGTTTGAAGCGGCACGGCATCGGCGCGGTCGGCCTGTTTCTGATCGGCTTGCCGACCCAGACCGCGGCCGAGGTCGAGGCTACGCTGCGCTGGGCGCAGGAACTGGCGCCGGACTATGTTCAGGTGCAGATTTTCCGCAGCTACCCGGATATCCCGTGGTGGCAGGATTTGCCGGCATCGCTGCGGGATGCCGGCGCGGCTTATCACTACGGTCCGATTCTCAGCTCCGCCGCGGCGATTCCGGCCGATGCGCTGCCGGGGCTGCAGCGCAATTTCTATCGCCGCTATTACCTGCGCGCCGGTTTCGTGCTTCCACATGCGCGTCGCTGCTGGCGTCATTACTGCCATCCGGCAGGCATCGCGGCAGCGCTGGGGCGGCTGCGCTACATGGCTAGGCGCGAAGTCTCCGCGCAGCCGGCCGCCCAGGGAGTACAAGCCTTTGTCGACTGAGCGCGAAGTCCCGCTGGCGGACGGCGACCTCGCGCCGGAAAACCTGCCGCCCAAGTCGCGCTGGCTTGCGCTGCTGGCCTCGCTGCGCCTGACCCTGTTCAGCCTGCTGCTGTTGCTGGCGGCCGTCGTCTATATCTACGACCACGAGGGCGAGGCGGATGCGACCCTGCCGCTGGTCTTGCCCCTGTCCCTGCTGTCGCTCAATCTCCTCGCCGCGGTGCTGAGCAACCGGACCTTTCGCCGGCAACTGCCCTTGCTGGTGTTCCATCTGGCCTTGCTGGCGATCATCGTGCTGGTCGCCATCGGTCGGCTTACGTATTTGCGGGCAACCACCGAAGTCATTACGGGCGGCGAGCACCTGTCCCTGGAGCGCGTCGAGGCCGGTCCCTGGCACTCCGGCGACAGGGACGCCCTGCATTTCGAGAACCTCGGCTTCACGATTCAGTACAAGCCGGGACTGCAGCGCGACGCGACCGTGAACCAGGTGCGATGGCGCGACGAGGCGGGAATCCCGCATACCGCGGAAATCGGCGATCAAGTACCCTTGGTGATCCGCGGTTACCGCTTCTATACATCGTCGAACAAGGGCTTTGCCGCCTTGTTCCGCTGGGAACCGCAGCAGGGGGAGGTGCAGTTGGGTTCGGTCAACTTCCCCGGTTATCCCGGCAACAAGGATGACCAGTCAACCACCTGGCGGCTGGGGACCGAGGAAGTTCGCGTCAGGCTCAACATACCGGAGCAGCTGATCGATCCGGCAGCCGCAAGTGGGTTTCGCCTGCCGGACCGGCACCATGTCAGCGTCGAATTCCCGTGGCGGGTGGCGACTTTGAAACCCGGCGAATCGGTCCTGACTCCCGCAGGCCGCCTGGTCTATGTCGGCCTGACCACCTGGATGGGTTACAACGTGTTTTACGACTGGACCATGTCCTGGCTGCTCGCGGCATGTGCTCTGGCGGTGCTGGCGTTGGGCTGGCACTTCTGGCGCAAGTTCGCGCTCAAGCCCTGGCAGGCCGAGTAGCCGCGGGCGGGGCTCAGCGCCGGCGGCGGCGTTTTCGCTGCGGGGCTTCCTGATCCTGCGCCGCGAAGAAATGCGCTATCGCGGTCAGGTCGGCCTCGCTCAAACCACGGTAGGCATCGTCCATCAGGTAGGGAAACTTGCGCTCTCCGGCGCTGAAGGCCAGCGTCTGCGCGATCAGATAGTTCAGGTCCTGGGCGGCGGTCAGCGGCGCTTCCTTGTCCGAGTCGCGTCCGTTGTCCAGGTGGCAGTCGGCGCAGCGCCTGAGGTAGAGCGCTTCGCCGTTGGCGACGAGTTCCGCATTGGTCGCGGATTTGGGGCGCTGCGCCTTCTGTTGCGCGTAGTGCCTGGCCAGGGGCGCGACGGCAGGGGTGGGTATGTCGCGGTGGTCCTTCACCTTGGTCGACCGCTTGCCTTCCCGGAAGGCATCGATCATGTTCGTCAGCAGGAATTCGGACTGGCCGTTGAGATGCGGTATGCCGGGCTTGAAGCCGAGGCCATCGGTGCCATGGCATTCGCTACAATTGCTGGTAAGGTTTGTGCTTGTCGTTTCCTGCGCGCGGCCGGTCGTGGAACCGAACAGCAGCACAGCGGTCAGTAGGCAGGTGCCAGCAAGGCTTTTCCCGACGGCTGCGGCCAACGAATGTATTCCCATATTTGACGATCCTTGATTTGATGATCCTGGCACCCGCACTATCTTACAGCCTCCCGTTTTTGGCCGAGGCGGCCCCTGCCAAGCCCGCGGCGGGTTGATTCCCAAAATATGGAACAACGCGAACTGCAGATTCTCTGGGTGGCGGTGGTGGCCTATGTGCTCTCCGGCGTGGTGGCGATTTTCGGAGTGGTCCTGAAAAAGTCGCCGCACCGTTTTGTGCTGGGAACGCTGCTGCTGGGCCTGGTTCTGCTGGGCATGTCGCTCGGGATGCGCTGGGAGCGCCTGGGACATGGGCCTTTCATTACCCTGTTCGAGATTCTGGCCAGCAACGTCTGGAGCTTCGGCCTGATCTTCGCCATCGCCTATTGGCGCTACCCGCCGATCCGGGGGACCGCGGCGGTGGTGATGCCGATAATTTTCGTCATGCTCGGCTGGATGACGCTGTCCAGCACGCACGAGGGGCATTTCCCGCAGACCTTTCGCACGCCCTGGCTGTATATCCACGTCGGTCTGTCCAAGGTTTTTCTCGGTACCGTGCTGGTGGCGGTGGGCATGGCCGGCATCATCCTGCTGCGCCGGGCCGGCATCGGGCTTTCGCGCTTCGAGAAGCTGCCCGCCGACGAGCGCCTCGACGACCTGGCCTATCGTTTCATGGCGCTGGGCATCATATTCCAGACCCTGATGCTGATTTCCGGGGCGATCTGGGCGCAGGATGCCTGGGGTCGCTACTGGGCCTGGGATCCGCTCGAAACCTGGTCCTTCATCACCTGGATCATGCTGGCCTTCGCCCTGCACTGGCGCCTGACCATGAAGAGCTCCCCGGCGGTGGGTTCGTGGATGATTCTCGGCGTGTTCGTCTTCGCCTTCCTGACCTTCTTCGGCGTGCCCTTCATTTCGGATTCGCCGCACAAGGGCGCGGTATGAGTGTCATGAGGCTGGAGCACATGTTGGCGCCGGAGCGGGACGAGGCCGCGGCGCATCTCGCCCTGGGCTGGCTACTGCTGGCCACGGCAGCGGTGGCGGCATCCAGCCTGTTCGCGATCCTGATCGTGATGGCGCGGGTTCCGGGGCTGGGTTCCCTGTTTCCGGGTACCGAGTTCTATCGCGTCGCGTTGACCCTGCATGTCGACCTTTCGCAATGGGTCTGGTTCATGGCCTTTGCCGGCACGCTGTGGAGCCTCGGCGCACGCCGCGCGCCGGGCGCGTGGCAATGGACCGCACTCGCGCTGGGCGCCCTGGGCGCCCTGTTGATGGCGCTTTCCCCGGTGCTCGGCGCGATTCGCCCGCTCATGAGCAATTACATTCCCGTGCTCGACAGCCCGTGGTTTCTTGCTGGGCTGGGGATTTACGGCATCGCCGTGCTGATGGCGGCCCTGGCGGTAGCCAGGGAGGGGGCGAACTTCGATCCGCGCCGTGTCGCCAGCGCCAACTCTTGGCCCGAGGTCCTGCGCTTCGGCCTGTTTCTGGCGGCGGCCGTGGTGCTGACGGCGCTGGCGGTGCTGGTCCATGCCTATGCGACGATGCCTGGCGTCCTGAGCGGACATGCCTTTTTTGAAACCCTGTTCTGGGGCGCGGGCCATGTCTGGCAGTTTTGCCTGACGACGCTGATGCTGCTGGCCTGGCTGGGGCTTTGCGCGCCCAAGCTGGCGCTGCCGTCCGGCCGGACGCTCAAATTCCTGCTGTTGCTGGGTGCGCTGCCGGCCTTCGCGGCACCGCTGTTGCTGCCGTCGCTGCCACTGAGTTCGGCGACTACCGAGTATTTCTCGGCCTTCACACACCTGATGCAATGGACCAGCTGGCAAGTTCCCCTGTTGCTCGGCGGCCTGCTGCTGATCCTGCATTGGCGCGGGCGGGTCGTGCCGGCTACGGGCCTGTCGCTATCCATGCTCCTGCTGGTCTCCGGGATCGTGCTGGGCGCCACGATCGACGGCCAGACCACCCTCGTCACCGCCCACTACCACGGCACCATCGGTGCGGTGACGCTGGCCTTCATGGGCCTCACCTATGGCGTTTTGCCGGTGCTGGGCTATGCCATGCCGGCGCGGCCGCGCATCGATCTGCAATTGCGTCTTTATGGCTATGGCATTCTGCTGATGATGTCCGGACTGGCCGGCGCCGGCCTGATGGGCGCGCCGCGCAAGATGGCCGGCAACGTCGGCGTCGAATTCAGCGTCGAGGCTGTGTCGCGCATGGTTCTCGGCCTCGGCGGCAGCCTGGCGACGATCGGCATCCTGATGTATCTGGTGCTGGTGCTGCGCCAGCTTTGGCCCGCATTTTCGCCGCGGGCGGTGCGCCATGGCTGAGTCCACGCTGTCGGCAAAACGCAGCCGCGACGCCCGGATCATCGGTCTGGTGGCGACGGTAATCCTGGTGGTCGGCGGCGGATACTTTCTCGATCGCTGGATCAATCAGGGCGACCGGCCCGATCTCCAGGCGCATGTCGACCAGAAGCGCAACGAGGAGATCGATGCCCGCTTCAAACAGGGCGTGGTGATGCTGCACGCCAAGCAGTTCGAGCATGCGACCACCGCCTTCCACCGCGTACTGCAATTGGCGCCGACCATGCCGGAAGCCCACGTCAATATGGGGTTTGCCATGTTGGGGCAGAAACGCTATAAGGAAGCCCTTGAATTCTTTGACGGCGCCACTGCCCTCAATCGCAATCAGCTGAATGCCTACTATGGCATGGCCGAAGCTTACGAGGGATTGGGCGACTTCCGCGGCGCGCTGGAATCGATGGAGGCGTGGCTGCACCGGGCTAAGCCCGATGATCCGTTTCGCCGCCGCGGCGAGGCGGCGGTATGGGAATGGCGCGATCGCCTGACGCGGGATGCGCGCACCAAGTCCGCTCCCAAGTAGTCGCTGGCACGCCGTTTGCGTCTAAGTCGACGGTCCAACAAGGTTTGCCCTCCGCAACCCAACCTGCACGTGGAGTAATTGAATGTTCCCTGAACTTGGTCAGTTTTCGTTGATCCTGGCGCTGGTGGTGGCTCTGGTGCAGGGCATCGTGCCCATCGTCGGTAGCCTGCGCGGCGACGTGCGCTTGATGGGTATGGCGCGGCCAGCGGCAACGGCACAGTTTCTGGTGATGTTGACGGCCTTTTCCTGCCTGGTCGCTGCGTTTGTCACCAATGACTTTTCGGTGCTCTACGTCGCCCAGAACTCGAACTCGATGCTGCCGATGTTCTACAAGGTCACGGCGGTCTGGGGCGGCCATGAAGGCTCGATGCTGCTTTGGGTGTTCATCCTGTCGGTGTGGACCGTGGCGGTGGCGGCCTTCAGCCAGCGCCTGCCCCTGCAGACGGTGGCCAATGCGCTGGGGGTGATGGGGCTGATCACGGTCGGCTTCGTCCTGTTCCTGCTGCTGACCTCCAATCCCTTCGAGCGCCTGCTGCCAGCGGCCATGGATGGCCGCGACCTGAATCCGCTGCTGCAGGATCCCGGCATGGCGATCCATCCGCCGCTGCTGTATATCGGTTATGTAGGATTTGCGGTGGCCTTCGCCTTTGCCATTTCGGCCTTGATTTCGGGGCGCCTGGATGCCGCCTGGGCGCGCTGGTCGCGTCCGTGGACCACGGTGGCCTGGCTGTTCCTGACCCTGGGCATCGCGATCGGTTCCTGGTGGGCATATTACGAACTGGGCTGGGGCGGCTGGTGGTTCTGGGACCCGGTCGAAAATGCATCCTTCATGCCCTGGCTGGTCGGCACGGCGCTGATCCATTCCCTGGCGGTGACCGAAAAGCGCGGCGGCTTCAAGAACTGGACGGTGCTGCTGGCGATCATGGCCTTCTCGCTCTCGCTGCTGGGCACCTTCCTGGTCCGCTCCGGCGTGCTGACCTCGGTCCATGCCTTCGCCACCGATCCAAAACGCGGCGTGTTCATCCTCGGCTTCCTGGTCGCGGTGATCGGTATTTCCTTGCTGCTGTACGCGTGGCGTGCGCCGTCGGTCGGGCTGGGCGGCAAGTTCGAACTGCTGTCGCGCGAGACCTTCCTGCTGGTCAATAACGTGCTGCTGGTCGTGGCGGCCGGCGCAGTTTTCCTTGGCACGCTTTACCCGCTGTTTCTCGATGCGCTCGGCCTGGGCAAGGTTTCGGTCGGACCACCCTATTTCGAAGCGGTTTTTGCGCCCCTGATGGCGCCCCTGGTGCTGCTGATGGGACTCGGCCCCTTCGCACGCTGGAAGCAGGCACGTCTCATCGATTTCTGGCCGCGACTGCGCTGGGCGGTGGGCTTCGCCGTCGTCGCGGCGGTCGCGCTGCCAATGCTGCTGGGGCGCTGGTCACCCGTGGTGGTGGGCGGCCTGCTGCTCGGATTCTGGGCGATGGCTTCGAGCCTCACTCATCTGGTCGAGCATTTGCGCGAGCGCGGCGGAGATTCCGGTATCGCACAGCGACTGAAGTCGGTACCGCTGGCGAAATGGGGCATGCTGACGGCCCACATCGGCATTGGTGTGTTCATCCTCGGCGTCACCATGGTCAAGGGTTATGAGACCGCGAGCGAAGTGAAAATGCAGCCGGGAGAAAAGGCCTCGGCGGGCGGCTACGAGTTCCAGTTGATGGACATCGGCGAGCGGCGCGGGCCGAACTACATGGCGGTGCGCGCGACCATGAACGTGACGCGCGGCGGTGTTCCGGTGACTGTCATGCATCCGGAAAAGCGCATGTATTTCGTGCAGAAAATGCCCATGACCGAGGCGGCGATCGATACCAATGTGTTTCGCGACCTGTATGTTTCTCTCGGCGAGCCGGTGGACAATGTCTCGTGGATCGTGCGCGTCCAGCACAAGCCCCTGGTCAGCTGGGTCTGGGTTGGCTGCCTGCTGATGGCGCTGGGCGGCTTGCTGGCGGCATCGGACCGCCGCTACCGAATTCGGCAGCGTGAAGAAGTGGCGGACACCGGCGCCGCGGTTACGGTTTAAGGAGTTCTGATGCGGCGTTTTCTGTTTCCCCTGGCAGTTTTTATTGTTCTGGCGGGCTTTCTTGCAGCCGGCCTGCGCTTGAATCCGCGCGAGGTGCCGTCGCCGCTGATCGGCAAGCCGGTGCCGGCCTTCCGCCTGGCGCAGTTGCAGGCCAGCGACAAGTCGATCGGGCCGGAAGACTTGCGCGGCAAGGTCTGGCTGCTCAACGTCTGGGCTTCCTGGTGCGTTTCCTGCCGGCAGGAACATCCCGTCCTGATCGAACTCGATCGGCAAAAGAAAATCACCATCGTCGGGCTCAACTACAAGGACGAGAGGGCGGCGGCGATCAACTGGCTCAACCAGCATGGCGGCGATCCGTATATGGTCTCGGCGGTCGATGCCGATGGCCGCGTCGGTATCGATTTCGGTGTGTATGGCGTGCCGGAGACCTTTCTGATCGACAAGAACGGGGTGATTCGCTACAAGCACATCGGTCCGGTCACGGCGGAGGCCTTGAAGACGAAGATTCTTCCCCTGGCGGAGGAGCTTGCGCGTGGCTAAGGAGATCATCAATTTGTCTAACTGCTTGAAGAAGTTGACGCTGGCGCTACGGCGATTGTCGATCGTATTGCTGCTGCTACCGGGACTTCAGCCCGCGCTGGCGGCGGACGGGATGGCGCAGCCGGTGGGCGATCCGGTGGTCGAGGCGCGGGTCAATAAACTGGCCGAAGAACTGCGCTGCCTCACCTGCATGGGACAAAGCATCGCGGATTCGCAGTCCTCGTTCTCCAGCGACATGAAGCGGGAAATCCGCGACATGATCAAGGCCGGTAAAAACGACAAGGAGATCATCGGGTTCATGGTCCAGCGTTACGGCGATTTCGTGCTCTACCGCCCGCCGGTGAAGAGCACCACCTGGCTGCTCTGGGGCGGACCTTTTCTGCTCCTGATCCTGAGCCTGGCGTTCCTGATGGCGAAACTGCGCAAACGCCGCGGGCAGGTTGCGACGGAACTCACGGCGAGCGAGCACCAGGCAGCCGTGCAACTGCTGGGCAAACGCGAGGGTGATCGCCCATGACCTCGTTCGTTATCGTCGCCATACTATTGACCGCGGCAGTGCTGGCGCTGTTGCTGCTTCCCTTGCTGCTCAAGGAACGCAAGCAGCGCGTCGGCAGCGCCAGCCAGTTGAGCATCGCCGTGCTGCGCGACCAGCTGAGCGATCTCGAAGACCAGCGCAAGGCCGGGTTGCTGGATTCCGCGCTGTTTGTCGAGGAGCAGGCGGAGCTTGAACGCCGCGCGCTCGAAGACGGCGCCGCCTCGCCTGCAACAACATCGTTTTCGACGGCACGCAAACGGACGCTGGCGGCGGCCCTCGGCCTGACCCTGCCGGCACTGGCCGTCGGTTTGTACTTCCTGCTCGGCACCCCGGACGCCATGAAACCGCAGCAGGCGGCGGATGCAGAGGGCAACCACGCCTTGTCGCCACAGCAGATTCAGGCCATGGCCGCCAAGCTGGCCGAGAGGCTGCAAAACAATCCCGACGATGGCGAAGGGTGGCTGATGCTGGGTCGTTCCTACGCAGTCCTTGGCCGCTACCCGGAATCCGCGGCAGCCTTCGGGCGGGCGACCACCTTGCTGCCGCCCAGCGCCAATATGCTTGCAGATTACGCGGATATCATGGCCATGGCGCAGGGCCGCAAGCTCGGTGGCGAACCGGAAAAGATCATCGCGCGTGCCCTGAGCATCGATCCGCGCCACATCAAATCGCTGGCGCTGGCCGGTTCGGTGGCGTTCGAACGCGGCGATTTTGGCAGTGCGATCCAGCAGTGGCGCACCATCCTGACTTTGGTCCCGCCCGATTCCAGCGTGGCGCAGAGCATCGGCAAGAGCATCGCGGATGCCGAGAACCGGATGGGAGTCAGCAGGGTGCCGACCGCCGGCGCGACGGCGACGCCGCCGGCTGCATCGGCTGCCGCCTCGGTCTCGGGCACGGTCGTGCTTGCACCCGAACTGGTCGGCAAGATGCCGGCGGATGGCACCTTGTTCGTGTTTGCCCGTGCCATCGATGGTTCGAGGATTCCACTGGCCATGGCGCGGATAAATCCCGCCACGATGCCCCATGCCTTCAAGCTCGATGACTCGATGTCGATGGCGCCGAATATGCGCCTTTCGTCAGCCCAGTCCGTGGTCATCGGCGCGCGGGTTTCCCGCAGCGGCGAAGCGCTGGCGAAGTCCGGCGATTTCGAGGGCTTTTCCGCGCCGGTCACGGTGGGCGCCAGCGGCGTAGTGGTGACTATTGGCGGCGTCGTGAAGTGACGCGGGGCAGGGTGCCGCGCAGTGGAACACCGCGCCAGCCGGATCAGGGTCAGCGACGCGGCTTGGCGCGAGCGACGGATTTGTCGGCGGTTTCCATCGCCTTGCGTGCTTCAGCATGACCCTTGCTGGCCGCGCTACGAAACCAGCGCATGGCTTCGTTGCGGTCTTCGACGACGCCCTTGCCGGCAAGAAACAGCAACCCCAGGGTGTACGCGGCTTCGGCATGGCCGGCACTGGCTGCCTGAAAGTACCAGATGGCGGCTTCCCGGTCGGGATCGGCAACGCTCTTCGCCACACCGCTGCCAAACAGGTAGGCATGCGCGATCTGGTACATGGCTTCGGCATTGCCGCTGGCGGCGGATTTCTTCCACCAGTAGATGGCCATGTTCTCGTCTTCGGCAACGCTCTGGCCGTGATAGTAAAGGCTGCCAAGACGAAACTGGGCCAGCGGATTGCCTTCGTTCGCAAGCTTGAGCAGAACCTCCACCGCCTTGGGACTGCTGCCGGCATCAAGCGCCTTGAGTGCGTCGTCGAGAGACGATGCATTCGCTGGAAGGTTCGGCAGAAGTGCGATGAGAACTACCAGCGAAGCGACCCATTTGATGGGCATCGGGATTTCCTTGTCGAGAACGCATTGCAGACAAATCGGACATTCCCGATAATTGTACCTTCCATCCTGCCGGTTCCGGAACACGGACCCGTACTTTGATCGATGTCGCAGCGCGGCCTATCCTCTGTAAATGATCCGCAAGTTCCGGCCGATTCCGAGGCAGGTGCGATGTGGGGAGCAAGCTTCGCCCAGAAGGGTTCCCGGGTTCTTGGCGGCCTGGTCATTTACCTGATTCTGGCGACGGGCATAATCGGCTGGGAAAGAGAACTGCTGTTCGACGCGGTGAATGAGCTGGAGGTTGTCCATGCGCGGGAAGAGCAACAGCAGGCATTGAATTTCGCCGTCTCGCATGCGATTCTGACAGTCAATGAAAACTACTTTTCGGAAGATCTCGCTGCCGCTGCAAGGTTGCTGAATCTGGAGGTCGATGGAGTGGTTTCGAAACTTGTCGGGATGGACGCGACATACGGCGGCTTGGGCGAACCCGTTGCCAACCTGAAGCGGTTGAATGCGGAACTTCAACGTGATTCTTCGCGTGCCACGATTGCTCTGTTGCGGGAGGAATTCCATAAGCTGGTGCTTCGTCTCGATGATATGACACGCGCGATACGTCAGCAAAAAGTGGAGGTGATGGGCGGCTATCGGAATGTCTTTGGGCGCCTGACCTCCGAACTTTTCGCTCTGATGATCATCGGGGTGGCGATGGTCGGTGGTGTCAGCAGCTTTTTTTTCAGACGGCTTTCCCGCGATATCGGTTTGGTCAAGCTGCGGGCTGGCGAAATAGTGAGAGGTTATCGGGGGGCGCCCCTCACCGTGACGCGCAAGGACGAACTCGGAGTGTTGATGTCGGCCGTCAATGACATGGAGGCGGAACTCAGGATTCGCGACAATCAACTGGAATTGAGCCGGCAACAGCACTTTCACACCGAGAAGATGGCCGCCGTGGGCTCGTTGGCGGCGGCTGTGGCCCATGAGATTAACAACCCCCTCGCCGCCATCGTCGGCCTTGCCGAAAATCTGGTCATAGAACGGAATCAGGGGATCAACTCGGCGCGCAGCGCCGATCACCAGATCGACCTGATACTCGAACAGGCGCGACGGGTAATGACGATCACCCGCCAGATCGGGGAGTTTTCATTGCAGCGCCCTCTCGAACCGACATATATCGACTTGAATACGCTGGTCAAGAGTACGTGTACCTTTATCAGTTTCGACAAGCGTTTTCGCGGTATAGCATTGAAACATGAGTTCGCCGACAACCTGCCAGCCCTGTTTGTGGTTTCCGATCATATCGTTCAGGTGTTGATGAATGTGTTGATCAATGCCGCCGATGCCTTGGAGGGGCGGGAAGCGTTTGCGCCATCCATCATCGTTGCGACACGGCTCGAAGATGCCTCGGTGGTCCTCGCCATTTCAGATAATGGCCCGGGAATTGCTTCGGAAAACCTGGGCAGGATCTTCGATACGCATTTCACCACCAAGCCGCCGGGCCGCGGTTCCGGATTGGGACTGTCGTTGTGTCGCAGCCTCGTGCAGCAGGACGGGGGGGGCATTCAAGTCCATTCCGTTTACGGGCAGGGCACCACGGTGCGGATCGTTCTGCCGGTTCCGGCTGAAACAGTACATTAGGAGAAACTGAATGCATGTACTGATCATTGACGACGAGTTGGCCCTGAGGCAGATCATCGCGGTTACGGTACGTCGTGCCGGCTATTCGGTAGATATGGCGGTCGGCGTCAAGGATGCGGCAGCCAAGTTGGTTCGCGGCGACATCGATGTGGCGATCTGCGATATCAGGATGCAGGATGGCGACGGCGTTGATCTGGTGCGGAGCATGAAAAGCGCCGGTGTTCCGACCCTTTTCATAATGGTCACGGCTTTCGCCTCGGTACAGACGGCGGTGGAAGCATTGCGTGCCGGCGCCATGGATTACATGGTCAAGCCTGTCGACAGCGAGGAACTATTGTATAGATTGCGTCAGGCGCAGACGCTGCTGGGTTTGAAGGCCGAAAACGTAGCCCTGCGAAAATTTGTCAGTGGCGAACGGGGTAATGACCGGTTCAAGTTTACTTCGGCATCCATGGCCGCCGTTGAAAGGCTCGCCACGCGGGTGGCGACTATCGACAGCACCGTACTGATCACCGGCGAAAGCGGAACAGGCAAAGGCGTGCTGGCGCGATTCATCCACGATCAGAGCTTGCGTGTGGAAGCTCCATTCATTCCGGTGAACTGCAGCGCGATTCCCGAGAACCTTCTGGAAAGCGAGCTGTTCGGCCATACCAAGGGGGCATTTTCGGGTGCCGTGCAGGCGCGCAAAGGTTTGTTTGCACAAGCGGATACGGGAACGCTGTTCCTCGACGAGATCGGCGAACTCCCTTTGCACATGCAGACCAAGATGCTGCATGTGATCGAAGACAAGGAAATCCGCCCAGTCGGTGGTGAGCAGTTGCGCAAGGTCGATACGCGAATCGTGGTCGCGACCAATCGGGATCTGTCGGCAATGGTGGCAGATGGAACTTTTCGTGAAGATCTTTTTTTCCGGATTTCGCAGTTCCACATCGATCTTCCGCCGCTGCGGGACCGCGGGGAAGATATTTTGCGCTTGATACATTTTTTCCTTCAGACTGCGAAGCTCAAGGGTGAAACCAACGTCGAGCTCGATCCGGCGGCCGAGGAACTCCTGCTTGAATACCGCTGGCCAGGCAATGTGCGCGAACTGGAGAATGTGATCGGCCGGGCCATCATCATGGCGGACGGAGGCCGCATCACCATCGGCGATCTGCCTCCCGGTTTGTCGGCTCGTGGTGGAAAGTCGGCGCGCGAATCGAAGGCGGTTTCAGCTAGCGGTAGCTTGCGCGAGCAAGTGCGGCGTGCCGAAGCTGATATTATTTTCCGCGTGTTGAGTGAGTGTGGGGGAGATCGCAAAGTTGCTGCGCAGCAGCTTGAGATAGGACTCTCCAGTCTCTACCGCAAGCTGGAGGAGTTTGAGAATCTTGGCGTTACCTTGTAGTGTTGATCGTAGTGTGCAGGCTTGGCCGAATCTGGCGTTGAAGAGGTGAGTTGAATGATCGTGTTTAAATCGTGCAGTCGCTTTTGGCAGCTTGCTGGTCTGGGGTTCCTGATGTTTGTGGCCGGCGCGGGTCCGGCTTGCGCCGGGCCGGATGAGGATTATGCGGCCGGGATGATTCAGTATGAACGGAATGACTTCACAAACGCCATGCCCTTGATACGCAAGGCAGCCGACGCCGGCCACGTCAAGGCAATGGTCGTAATGGCGACGATACTCGACGCCGCGGAGGTGGACGATCAGGCAGCGACTTATTACCGCAAGGCTGCCGACGCAGGCAGTCTGGATGGAGTCTATGGATTGGCGACGATGTACGCTTCCGGAGATGGCGTCAAGAAAGACGTCCAGGAAGCACGGAACCTCATTATTCGCGCTGCCGAGGGCGGGCATCAGCAGGCAACCTGGGTTCTTGCGCAAGCTTATATCCGCGGTGAACTGGGAATTCCCGAAGACCAACGGAATGGCAAGGAAGCGCTTAAATGGATCTCGCTTGCAGCCGACAAGGAGTTCCTGCCAGCCTTGGAGGCATTGGAGAAAGCTTATCGTTCAGGCGGTTACGGCCTGGCGCCGGATATCGCCAAGGCCGACGAGCTGAAACTGAAAATCAACAAGCACAGGGGCGTCACGGAGAAGAAGACTCGTCGTCGCGGAGAGAGAAAATGAGTTCGCGGGCAGTTAGATTTGCGGTCGCGCTGGGCACCGCGGCGATGGTGGCGCCAAGGATTTCGCTGGCGCTCGACCTGTTGCGAGGACAGCGTACATACAACATGCATTGTTCCGTCTGCCATGGCATGAATGGAGTTCCGGTCATTCAGCAGGCGCCAAGTTTCGCTACCAAGGAGCGCCTGATGCAACCGGATATGATGCTTGTTCAGTCGGTCAAGACTGGGAAGACTCTGATGCCTCCGTTCATGGGGATACTCAAAGACGAGGAAATCCTCGAAGCCATTCACTATGCACGAACGCTACGCTGAAGGAATTAGCCAGATGATGTTCTGGAACGCCCACAAAAAAACTGCATTCTTCATGGCATTCATATGCTTTTTCACGGGTGCGGCTTTCGCACAGGGAAATGAAAAGGTCGTTGACCGATTCGAAACCGGAAGCGGTACCTACGTCCGTTCCCTGTTGCACGACAAGGCGGCCAATTCGCTGTGGGTCGGAACTTCCGTAGGAGCCATGGAGATCGACCTGAAATCCAGCACTCCGCTGCGCACCTTTACGCGCAATGACGGTTTGGCGAACGAGTATGTGTTTGGCATGGGAACCGACTCCCAGGGCTACACCTGGTTCGGTACCAACGCCGGCGGCGCATCGCGCTACAAGAACGGCAAATGGAAAACCTATTTTCCCATGCATGGCCTGGCCGACTACTGGATCTATTGCTTCGCCAACGACAAGGACGGCAATCTCTGGATAGGCACCTGGGCCGGGGCAAATCTTTTCAACGTCAAGACCGGAAAGTTCAAGACCTTCGTCAAGGAACTGATCAACGAGTGGGTGTATGGGTTGGGTGTGGATAAGGATGGGCGTGTCTGGTTCGGTACCGAAGGCGGCGTATCGATGTTCGACGGGAAGCGCTGGAAATCGTGGACCCACAAAGACGGCTTGGGGGCCGACAATCCGGAAGGACTTCCGACAAGTCCGAATACCGGCCTCGGAACCCGCTCCCGCCATGACCTGACTACCGAAGTGCAAGGGATGGGAACCTACAATCCTAACTATGTATTCTCGATCCTCATCGCCCAGGATGGCAGCATCTGGGCGGGAACCTGGGGCGGTGGCGTCAGCCGCTGGGATGGGAAAAAATGGACGAGTCTGTCGTCCAAGAACGGACTTGCCGGAAATATCGTTTATTCGATTGTGCAAGACGATACTGGCGCGTACTGGTTTGGCACCGACAAGGGCGTATCGCGATTCGACGGAAAGAACTGGAAAACCCTTGGCGTCAGGGATGGACTGTTTGATGAGCATGTATATGCACTTGCCGTGACTCCGGGGGCCAATCTGTGGGCCGGCACGAAACGTGGTGTGGTGAGGATAGCGGCAAAGTGAAAACAATCAAATCTTCGGAGTTCAATATGCGTGTGGTTCAGCGTTTCCTGCTTGCTTCCCTGATTTCAGTTGCCGCGGGGATCGCTGTTGCAGCCGACGCGCCATCGCGCGCACCGGTTGCCGGCGCCGCTGGCGGCGCAGCGCCCCATCCGCCGGTTGCTCCTCCCAGCCGCGAGGGCAAGGTGAATGTCGACCTGACGCAGAAATTCACTCACTTTCGCGTCGGCGGCAAGAACGTCAAGTCGCTGTACTTCGATCGCGGTATTGCCTGGGTCGGGACCTCGGGTGGCATCGTGCGCTATGACACGAAGGATGACAGTTTCAAGTTCATCGATACCAAGGATGGCCTGTTGTCCAACGGCATGTTCTACGTAGGCAGGGTCAAGGGCCGCATTGCTGTCGGCACCTACGGTGGCGGCCTTTCCTTGCTGGATGAAAAAACCGGGAAATGGCAAACCTACAATATTCCGGAAGGGCTCGGGGACGCCTTCGTCTATGACGTGATCACCGCCAAGAACGGTGATATCTGGATCGCGACATGGTCCGGGGCAAACCGCGTTCGCGGTGGCGATCTCGACAATCGCAGCAAGTGGGATCTCTACACGGTCGAGAACACCAAGGGAGGGCTGCCCAATGACTGGGTTTATGGGCTTGCGGAAGGCAAGAACGGAGACATCTGGCTGGCCACCGAGGGGGGCATGGCACGCTTCGCCAACAATCGCTGGGAAAACTGGAATCACGCCAAGGGCCTCGGTGCATCCTATGATCGAGTCAAAAAGGACATTGCGTTCAAGAACGATCCCGGCAAGCAGTCGGTGCATCATGCCAAGCAGAAGGAAGAAATGGGTTTGCTGGACGTCGATGTCGCCTACAACCCGAACTATGTGGTTGCGCTCGAGGTTGATGCAAACGGACGGGTATGGGCGGGTACCTGGGGCGGCGGCTTGGCCCGGTTCGACGGCAAGCGCTGGCACAACTACACCACAACCGAGGGATTGCCCGGCAATCACGTCTTTTCCCTGCATCTCGATCCCAAGGGACGACTCTGGGTAGGTACCAACAATGGGCTTACGCGATGGCAGAACGGAAAATTTGCCAAGGCGCTGACTACAGCCGATGGCTTGTTTGCCAACAACGTGTTTGCCATGACTTCGTCTCCGGATGGGGCGCTTTGGATCGGAAGTTATGGTGGCGTGGCACACCTACGCCCTGGCAAGTAGCCTCCTCGACAGCCGAACTGGGGCTGGGTCGCCCTGGCCCGGACTATTGCCAAACCTCGATGAAGGGCCGTTCCCGGTTACGCGCTTGCATGAGGCCGCTGCTGGTTTTGTGCGGACTGCTTTTGATTCCGCTGGCCAGCTCGATTTTCGAACCGGCGGCGGCAGCCGACACCTCGGCATTTGTAAAGGCTGCGCCCAACGTGGCGCCCGTTGAGGATCCGCCACGCGTCAGCGCCGAGAGTTCGGGTGGAGAAACGCATCCGGCGCGCCTTGCCTTGGAACGAAACCCGATTCACGACGAGTCGAATCCGGATTACCTGCGACTGCAGCGTATCGATGATGCAATGCGCTTCGTCAAGCGCGACGCCATCGGATTCCCGGACTGGATGGCGGCCCTGCGTTCTGGCGCAATTTCGCCGCGCGCAGGACTTTCCGCGACCGAGAAAATGGACGTGTTCGATTTGGACATCGTGATGAAGAACACCAAGGAAATGCCTCATGTTCTTTTTCCGCATCAGTCACATACGCTTTGGCTCGACTGTTCCAACTGCCATCCCCGGCCATTCTTGCCCAAGGCCGGATCCAATCCCATTTCGATGAGCCAGATTTTTCGCGGAGAGTATTGCGGCATGTGCCATGATCGCGTCGCCTTCATAACCTTTTTCTCATGTGATCGCTGTCACAGCGTGGCTCAAGGCGTTCCACCACAATGACTGGCGACGCGGATTCACCAGTTCAGCGGATGCGTGTACTTGAAGTCGAATGGCAAAGTTTCGAAAACCCGGTGACATTCAGGGCTATTGCGGATCGGACTGCCGCCGATTAGGAAAAATTCGCTCGCTTGGGTTCTCGGTTCTCATTTACAGGAAGCATTCCCGTACTTGGAAATCTCGATGCCGCGATGTACGGACCGGACGGTGGAATCAGGCGCAATACCATTGCTTCGAACGTGACATGATTTTTGCTACAGTTCCAGCCGGCTCCCAACAACTGGGGGACTTTACTGGAGAATTGAAATATGGAAATGTCTCGTCGCAACATGCTTAAGCTGGGCGGTGCCGCCCTGGCAATGATTCCCGTTGTCGCGCTGGCCGCGAAAAACGATGCCATGCGCTCGGCAATGAAATACAAGGACGCACCGGAAGGTGACAAGAGCTGCGCCACCTGCGTGCAGTTTGTCCCAGGTAAGTCACCGGCAGCTGCAGGCGGCTGCAAGATATTCCCCGGCGACACCGAAGTTTCGCCGAAGGGTTACTGCGTGGCGTGGGCGAAGAAGCCATAAGAGTCCGCATCTGAAAATGAAAAGGGCGCGCAGCCCTTTTCATTTTCCGTAGTTTCAAGACCCCGACACCGTACTCGTGGCCCCCCGACTACCAAGGCCTCGAGTCGCCATCATCCCGTAGGGGCAATGGCCCGATCAAGCTGACTGGAAGCGCTGCCGACGGATTCGTCGCCACGCTGAACAATCAGGCTTGGCGCATACCTGGACTGACGCTTTGGCGACCGTCCGGGGCTGCGCGTCAAATCAGGCTCCACCAAAATTGCGGTCATTGCACGCTGCGCGTGGACGGCTGCTCGCGTTGCGCAAGGCTTCCATGGCTTGAACTCGAAAAGCACAAGTCTTGAACTGCCACGGCGGCGAAAGCCCATACAATAATAGTCAGCATCGATTTGACTGTCCTTTCCTCAGCCCGGATATTCCATGCAAAGTCGTATCTGCCGTTTCTGCCGCCAAGCATTGCGCGTGAGTAATCGGCGTCAATGTACGGCCCGGCCGACGGTTGGATGATGGCGATGCAGCGGCCCCGCTTGCACGTCCGCGAAGCGGTTTTGGCGTTATTGGTTTTTTTTCTGGCTGCTACCGTGGCAGCCGGCTTGATCTGGTATTCGGAGAAACATCGCCTTGAGGTTGAGCGTGCGCGAGTCTCCATTCTTGCCGGACGCGCTCATGAACTTCAACGCAACATCGAGAACGCGCTCTCTGCCACCTATAGCCTCGCCGCGCTAATTCGCCAAGGCAGGGGAAATATCGAAAACTTCGAGGCCGTAGCAACCCAGATGCTGCCGTTTTATCCGGGGGTGACGGCCCTGCAATTGGCGCCAGGTGGCGTGATTAGGCATAGCGTGCCGCTGGCGGGGAATGAAAAGGCCATTGGCCACGAATTATTGAAGGATCCGACGCGAACCAAGGAGGCTTTCCTCGCACGGGACACTGGAAAGCTGACCCTGGCCGGACCGTTCAATCTGATTCAGGGGGGACTGGGCATCGTCGGGCGCTTGCCGGTATATCTTGACGGCGAACGAGGCAAGTCTACATTCTGGGGCTTCACCACGGTCCTGATCCGTTTCCCGGATGTGCTCGAACGCATCAATCTGGATCAGTTGGTGGCACAAGGTTTCGCCTATGAACTCTGGCGCATCCATCCCGATACCGGATTGAGGCAGACTATTGCGGCATCGTCGCCACAACTGCGGCTGAGCGATCCAGTCGAGGCCTTGCTTCAGGTACCCAATGCGACCTGGACGTTCAGTCTGGCACCGATCAAGGGATGGGGGGATCCGCTCGGGCTCTCGCTAAAGCTTGTACTGGGACTGTTCTTCAGTCTGTTGTTGGCGCTCCTCGCCAAACTGGTGTTGCAGCTGAAGGCGCACCAGCAAGGACTCGAACTGCTGATTGCGGAGCGCACCAGTCAAATTCTGGCGACCCAGGCTCAGTTGCGGGCGACACTCGATGCCATTCCCGATGTTTTGCTGGAGCTAGGGCTGGATGGGCGCTGTTACGACTGCCATGTACCGCGCACGGGCCTGCGGGCGGGATTCGTCAATGACCTGGTAGGCAAAAGCGTGGTCGACGTCTTTCCATCGACGGCTGCAGAATGCATTATTTCGGCACTACGGCAGGCGAACACAGTGGGCCACTCCCGCGGCATGGAGTTCGAACTGCAGGATGCAGCGGACAGGCGCTGGTTTGAGTTGTCGATTTCCACCAAGGGCGGGGAGCAGGGTCTGGCGTCACGCTTTGTGGTCCTATTACGCGAAACGACCACGCGCAAGCAGGCCGAGGACGCGTTCAAGGCCTCGGAGCAGCGCTTTCGGGATATGGTCAATACCACCGACGGGATTGTCTGGGAGGCCGATGCCGCCACCCTGACATTTAGCTTCATCAGCAAACAAGTCGAGCGTTTGCTTGGTTACGCAGTCGACGATTGGCTCCATCCAGGGTTTTGGATAGAGCGCCTGCATTCCGCGGACAGGGACTGGGTGCCGGCCTACTGCGCCGAACATGCACGACGCCTGGAACCGTATGATTTCGAGTACCGGGCGATCGCCAAGGACGGACGTACGGTTTGGCTGCGCGATATCGTCACGGTCGTCGCCGAGAACGGCGAGCCGCGCTGGCTGCGCGGCATCAAGGTGGACATTACGCGCAGTAAGTGGGCCGAGGTCGCTTTGCAGGAAAGCGCCGCACGTTATCACGCCATTACCCAGTCGGCGAACGATGCCATCGTCACAGGCGACAGCGCCGGCAGTATCGTGGGCTGGAATCGGCGTGCGGAAGTCATTTTCGGTTACGCCGAGTCCGAGGTCATCATGCAACCGCTGACCATCCTGATGCCGCAGCGTTACCGCGAGCAACATCGCGCGGGCATGAGTCGGCTGGAAACCGGCGGCGAGGCGCGGATAATCGGCAAAGCTGTCGAAATGGTGGGGTTGCGCAAGGATGGCAGCGAGTTTCCAATGGAACTCTCGCTGGCCAAATGGGAGGTTGCGGAAGGCCTGTTCTTCAGCGGAACCATACGCGATCTCACCGAACGCAAAATGGACGAGGCGAGCCTTCGCATCGCTGCCACCGCTTTCGATTCCCAGGAGGGCATGGTCGTCACCGATGCCGCGACCAGGATCCTGCGGGTGAATCGCGCCTTTACCGATATTACCGGCTACGCCGCAGAAGAAGCCGTGGGGCAGACCCCGCGCATGCTCAACTCCGGCCGGCACGGCAAGGCCTTCTATGCGGCAATGTGGGAGCACATCCAGCGCACGGGAGGATGGCGGGGTGAAATCTGGAATCGACGCAAGAACGGAGAACTGTATATCGAATGGCTCACGATCACGGCAGTAAGGGGGAGCTGCGGTGACGTGAGCCACTACGTCGGGACTTTGACCGACATAACCCGGCGCAAGGAAGCCGAAGATGCGATCCAGCATCTGGCTTTCTACGATCCCTTGACGCAATTACCAAACCGGCGCCTGCTGCTGGATCGGCTGCAGCAGGCTCTCGCCACATGCGCCCGCAACGGGCGCGAGGGCGCACTGCTGTTCATCGATCTGGACGACTTCAAGACGCTCAACGATACCCTTGGCCATGATATCGGCGATCTGTTGCTGCGGCAGGTCGCGGAACGCCTCGTCGTCTGCATCCGCGAGGGCGACACGGTGGCCAGATTTGGCGGCGACGAGTTCGTGGTGATGCTCGAAGACCTTAGCGAGAAGCCGCAGGAAGCGGCAATTCAGGCCGAAACCGTGGGCGGGAAAATACTGGCTTCGCTGAATCACGCTTACCGGCTCGCGGGCAGCGAGCATCAGAGCACGCCGAGCATCGGCATCACCTTGTTCGGCAATCGCCGCGATACGGTGGAGGAACTGCTCAAGCGGGCAGACCTCGCCATGTACCAGGCCAAAGCGGCTGGCCGCAACACCCTGCGTTTTTTCGATCCGAACATGCAGGCCGTGGTCAGTGCCCGGGCGAGGCTGGAAGCGGACCTGCGCCAGGGTTTGCGGCAGCATGAGTTCCTGCTGCATTACCAGGCCCAGGTAGACAGCGAGGGACGTTTGACCGGTGTCGAGGCGCTGGTCCGCTGGCAGCATCCGCAGCACGGACTGGTGTTTCCGGCCGAATTCATCCCTCTGGCCGAAACCACCGGACTGATTCTGCCGCTTGGTCATTTGGTGCTCGAAGTCGCCTGCCGCCAACTGGTTGCCTGGGAGAGGCGGCCGGAAATGTCTCATCTCACCCTCGCCGTGAATGTAAGTCCGCGCCAGTTTCGTCACAAGGATTTTGTGGAGCAGGTGATGGCCGTGCTGGCCGACACGGGAGCCAATTCGAAGCGACTGAAACTGGAACTTACCGAAGGTGTTCTGGTGGACGATGTGGACAATACCATCGCCAAAATGTCAGCTCTGAGGGCGGAAGGCGTCCGCTTTTCCCTGGATGATTTTGGCACCGGCTATTCCTCGTTGTCCTACCTGAAGCGCCTTCCCCTCGACCAGTTGAAGATCGACAAGTCATTTGTGCGTGATGTTCTTACCGGATCAAATGATTCCGCGATCGCGCGCACGGTCATTGCCCTGGGGCAGAACCTCGGCTTGTCGGTCATCGCCGAAGGTGTGGAAACCGAGGCGCAACGCGATTTTCTTGCGCTCAACGGCTGCCACGCCTATCAGGGTTATTTGTTCAGCCGCCCGCTGCCATTGGACAAGTTCGAGGAGTTCGCCCAGCGGGGTTGATCGATGTCTCGAGGAGGCCCGATTATTGAGCGGCTTTGACCGCTGCGCCGGGTCGATTTCTGCCATCGCGCTTGCGCATTCGGTCCTTTGGTTCGCCGCATCGCCAGCACCAACTTTCTCGCATTCCTCCCGATTGAGATTGTCGGCGCCGACGCCATGAAGACTCTTGCAGTCTTGCTGCGAGGCGGTTATCTTGTGCGCTTCCTTGACAACCAAAAACTGCTATGAAACTTGCTGCTTTGATCGCTTCCCTGGCCCTCGTCTTGCCGCTGTCTGCCGGTGCCCAGGACACCTACGTTCGCAATGCTCAGGACTATGTTGGCAAGGTCGACTGGAATGCCATGGAAACGGTCACGATAAACATCACCGAGCATCTTTATGAACCCACGGACCTGAAGTTCAAGGTCGGCAAGCCATACAAGCTCGAACTGAAGAACAAGGGCGCAAAAGATCACTACTACACTGCTCCCGAGTTCTTTCGTGGCGTGGCCTGGCGCAAGGCAATGGTGAACAGCCAGGCGGAGATCAAAGCGCCCTATTTTGCGGCGTTCGAGATATTGAAAAACGGGGGACAGATCGATCTCTATTTCGTACCGGTAACCAAAGGCAGCTACCCGGTGTATTGCACCATCGAAGATCATCGGCAGCAGGGAATGGAAGGTTCCATCACCATCGAATGATGCGACGTCTCGCAACAGCATTGATTCTCGCCTCCCTGGCGCTCCCCATACGGGCGCAAGAAGCGAAGGTGATACGGGTCGTACCGCTGGCTTCCGCCCCGACGGTCGACGGCTCCGTCGACGATTGGGGCGGTGCCGCATGGATCAAGGTGCCGATCAAGCCGGCGGTCGACAGAAATGATCGGGCGAAACTCGGGCTTGCTCCGGAAGACAACAACAACACGGGTACGATCGTGGTTCAGTTGCGGGCCGGGGTGCACAACGGGCGCTTATATGTGGCGGCACGCTGGCCCGACGATGCGGCGAATACCGAGTACAAGGGCTGGGACTGGCAGGCGGACCGCTACGTCGAGTCGAAACGGCGCGAAGACATGTTCGCTGTGCGTTTCCATCTCGACGGCGATTTCGATCGAAGCATGCTGGCCGCCAGGACCTATCGGGTGGATGTCTGGCTATGGTCGTCGGCTCGCACCAATCCGCTGGGCCTGGCCGAGGATTTCCTGCACAGCATTTCCAACCGGCTGATCGAGGACGCGGCCGAGTATGCGACTCGCGATCAAGGCGTGATCTATATCAAGAAGCAGCGGGATGCGGGTACCTCCCTGTATCGACCGGTGCGGGCACCGAAGGAAAAGGGCGAGCAACATCTCAGTGGCATAAAACTGAATCCTGGCGTTAGCGGAAGCATTGCCGATGTCAAGGCCAAAGGGATCTGGAAAGCCGGGTTCTGGACGCTGGAACTCTCCCGCCAACTGGACACCGGTAATTCCGATGACGTGAAATTCAGGCCGGGCCAAAAGATAGCCGGCCAGATCGCCATTTTCAATCGTAGTTCCGACGAACACAAGAGTGTTTCGGAGCCGCTCCTGTTCGATCTTACGCGGGTCAGGTAGATTCGGTTTCGGCCGGCGTGGCAATCGTACTGCGATTGCGCCCGCCATCCTTGGAACGGTATAGCGCGCCATCGGCCGCGAGAATCAGGGCTTCCGGCGCGGTGGCCGCGATGTCCGGATAGCAGGCAATGCCGAGACTGATCGTGACCTGGAGATCATCCACCCGCATCGACTCGACGTCGCACCGCAGGCGCTCGGCGACCGCCAGGGCGCCGGCTGCCCCGGTGGCGGGTAGCACGATGGCAAATTCTTCGCCACCGTAGCGGCACGGCACGTCATATTCGCGTAGTGCAGCTTTCATTACATGGCCGGTCATTCTGAGCACACGGTCACCCTGATCGTGTCCATAGGTGTCGTTGAACTTCTTGAAGTGGTCAACGTCCAGCATGATTACTGAAAGCGCCAGGCCGCTTTGCTTGGCCCGGTCCAGTTCCGTCTTGAGCGTTGCATCGAGGTGCCTGCGGTTGTATACGCCGGTGAGCGCATCGGTCGTTGCCAGTCGTTGCAGCTCGCGAAGCAGGCTCTGCTCCTGGGTGACATCGCGGAACAATGCTGCCGAACCAATGAAATTTCCTGTTTCGTCGCGAATCGAAGAAGCGGCGCCGAACAGCCAGCGGCCACGATACTCGATCAGCGTCGGG
>JAXMJU010000320.1:0-4737 GCA_034376265.1 Sulfuritalea sp. | reverse complement strand
TCTCGTGCGAGCCGAGCAGCTTTTTGAGATTCCACTGGCGCTGGAAGCCGTGCTTGGGGTCCAGCTCGGGCGCGAAGCGGCCGCTGCTATCGTCGCGGTGGTACTTGAGCGGCGTGCTGTCCACCCGCAGCATGTCGCGCTGGGTGACGCGGGTTTGCTGGAAGCGGATGTTGGGGTGGGTGATGTCGGTGCGCGGAAAGCCGGGAATCTCGGTCTTGGCCTGGGTGCGGCCCTCGGGAATGTTCTCGATGACGCCGAAGTCGAGCGCCTTGCCCAGGCAGGCCGAAACGCAGGCCGGTTTCAAACCCACCTCCAGGCGATCCACGCACATATTGCATTTGGATACCTGGCCCTTGACCGGGTCGAGCTGGGGCGCGTTGTAAGGGCAGACCCAGGTGCAATAGCCGCAGCCGAAGCAGATCTCCGGGTCTTGCAGCACCGCGCCATATTCGGCGAACTTGGTGTAGGCCCGCGTCGGACAGCCCTTGAGGCAGACCGGATCGTCGCAGTGGTTGCAGGCCATCGAGATGTTGAGGCGCTGGTAGTTCGGATAGGTGCCGCCCTCGACGAAACCGACCGAGCGGAAGGCCAGGTGCGAAGGCACGTCGTTCTTTTCCGAACAGGCCGATTCGCAGGCATGGCAGGCGATGCAGTTGTCGGCGTTGAAGAAAAAGCCGTGCTGCTTGTAGCGGTTGGGATTGGCGCCGATGGCGGCGTCGTCGTTGATGTTGAGGCTCTGGCCGCGCAGCGGGTTGCCCTCCGGCACGGTCTCGATCGACAGACCGTAACGGTTGTGGCTCTGGCACGCGGGATCGTTGAGCAGCGCGTAATCGGGCTCGTTGGGGCGGATGGGGAACATAGTTAGCTCTCGGCGACCTCGTCAGAACTTGCGCATTTCCATGGACAGCGTTGCCGCCGCCTTCTGGTCGGCGATCTTTTCGATGCGGATGGCGGACTGCTTGTAGGCCGGCTGGCGCGAATGCGGATCGAGCAGGCCGAGGGTCAAGCGGTTGGCGCAATCGTGAAAGTGGAAGGGCAGGAAGACCATGTTCTTCGGCACGCGCTGCGTCGGCTGCGCCATCGCCACCGCGTCGCCGCGGCGCGACACCATGCGCACGTATTCGCCGCGCCCGATGCCCAATTCCGCCGCCAGGGCGGGGTTGATCTCGATGAAGGGAATCGGGCTGAACTTGTTGTTGTTGCCGATCTTGCCGGTCTTGGTGCGCCCATGCCAGTGCTCGATGAGGCGGCCGGTGTTGAGCCAGATCGGGAACTTCTCGTCCGGCACCTCGTTGTTGTCGACGAAGGGCAGCGGAATCAGCTTGGCGCGGCCGTCGGCGTAGCTGAACGTGGTGTCGTCTGTATAGAGGCGCTTGCCGCCCTTGGGCGGCGCCTCGCCGCGCTCGGCTTGCGCGGCGGTGTAGGGCCACTGGATGCCGCGATTCTTTTCCAGCAGTTCGTGGTTCATGCCGGAGATGTCGGCCAGCCGGCCTTTGGAGAGGCGGCCCATTTCGAGGAAGATCTCGCCGGCCGTCTCGGGAAAGCTCACCTTGCCGTCACGGTTGAAGCGCTCCGCGACGCGGTTGAACACCCACAGGTCGGGCTTGGCCTCGCCCGGCGGCAACGTCACCGGCTTGACGCGGCTGATGCGGCGCTCGGTGTTGGTCATCACGCCATCCTTCTCCGCCCAGGTGCCGGCCGGCAGGTAGACGTGGGCGTATTGCGCGCTCTCGGTGTCCTGGTAGCAGTCCTGCACGCAGCAGAATTCCAGTTGTTCCATGGCGCGGCGGATGCGCGCGGTGTTCGGCAAGGACGACATCGGGTTGGTGGCGATCAGCCACAGGCCCTTGATCTGCCCGGCCTCCATGGCCTGGTAGATGTCGGTTTGGGTCATGCCGCGCTTCTTCGGGAAGAACTCCGGATCGACGTTCCAGGCCTGGGCGATTTCCGCGCGGTGCTCGGGCACTTCGAGGTAGCGGTAGTTGGGCAGGCCGGAGCACGACGACCATTCGCGGGTGCCCATGGCGTTGCACTGGCCGGTGATCGACAGCGAGGTGCCGCCCGGCTTGCCGATGTTGCCGGTGATCAGCGCCAGGTTGTTGATGCCGACCACACCGTCGGAGCCGTGGGTGGACTGGTTGATGCCCATGGTCCAGATCTGCATCGCGGCCGGGGCCTTGGCGAAAGTGCGGGCGACGACGCGGATGGTGTCCTCGTCGATGCCGCAGATCTTCGCGGCGGTGACCGGATCGTACTTCTCGACTTCGGCCTTCAGTGCCTCGATGCCGTTGGTATTGGCGTCGATGTAGCGCTGGTCGTGCAGGTTCTCCTTGAAGATCACGTGCATCAGCGCGTTCATCAGCACCACGTCGGTGCCCGGCGTGATCGCCAGGTGCATGTTGGCGTTCTGCGCCAGCATGGTGACCCGCGGGTCCACCACGATCAGCGGGAAGCCGGTCTTTTCCTGGGCCTCCTTCATGCGCCAGTAGATGATCGGATGCTGCTCGGGCAGGTTGGAGCCCCAGGCGATCAGGCAGCCGGTGTGCTCGAAGTCCTCGTAGCTGCCGGGCGGGCCGTCGGACCCGAAGGAACGCTTGTAGCCGGACACGGCGGAGGCCATGCACAGCGTCGTGTTGCCGTCGTAGTTGTTGCTGCCGATCAGGCCGCGGGTGAGCTTGCCCAGGGTGTAGAACTCCTCGGTCAGCAACTGGCCGGTGGAGATGATGGCGAAGGAATCCGGGCCGTGCCTGGCCTGGATGCGCAGGATTTCGTCGTGCAGTTTGTCCAGCGCCGTGTCCCAGGTGGCGGGCCGCCACGCCTGATGCCAGTGCTCGCGCATCAGCGCCTGGGTGCCGCGCCCGGCGGAGGTGAACAACTCATGCTCGAAGATGCCCTTGAGACACAACTTGCCGCGGTTCACGTCGGCATCGGCGACGCCGCGCGAGGAAACCGGCTTGCCTTCCGCGTTGAGCCCGACCTCGATCGAACAGCCGGTGGAGCAATAGCCGCAAGCGGCGTATTTCCACTCGACGACGCCCTTGTCGGCGATCTTGATCGGGTTCTTCTTGCCACGTCCAAACAGCATGCTCGTTCTCCTCAGGCCAGGCGCAGAAAGACCTGGCCGCTTTCCACCTTGCTGTCATAGGTACGGGCGCAACCCTTGTCCGGCAGCGCCGCCTCGCCGGTGGCGAGGTCGATCTTCCAGTTGTGCATCGGGCAGGTGACCTGGCCGCCGTGCACGATGCCCTGGGAAAGCTGGCCGCCGCGATGCGGGCAGTGGTCCTTGACGGCAAACACCTCGTCGGTGGCGGTGCGGAAGACGGCGACGCGCGGGGCGTCGCCGTCTTCCCCGATCTCGACCACCCGCGCACCCTGGCGGGGAATTTGGTCGAAGCTGAGGATTTCGATCCAGTCGCTCATGTGGGTTTCCTTCAGGCGGCAACAGGGTTGAGTACACGGACAGGCTGGAACTCGTGCGCTTCGACGCCCTCGGTGCGCTCCAGCCAGGGATCGACGATGCCTTGCAGCGCATACAGCAGACGCTGATGCAGCGCACGGCGCTGCTCCGCGTCGTCGACCACGCGCTGCTTGATGCTGTCGAGGCCGACCCGCTGCATCCAGTGCACGGTGCGTTCCAGATACCAGGCCTCCTCGCGGTAGAGCTGGAGGAAGGCGGCGGAATATTCGAGCACTTCTTCGCGCGTATTCACCTTGCAGAAGAACTCGGCGACCTCGGTCTTGATGCCGCCGTTGCCGGCGACGTAGATCTCCCAGCCGGAATCCACGCCGATCACGCCGACGTCCTTGATGCCGGCCTCGGCGCAATTGCGCGGACAGCCTGAGACGGCCAGCTTGACCTTGTGCGGCGACCACATGCCGAACAGCATCTTTTCCAGCTCGACGCCCATGCTCATCGAGCGCTGGGTGCCGAAGCGGCAGTGCTCGGCGCCGACGCAGGTCTTCACGGTGCGGATGCTCTTGCCGTAGGCGTGGCCCGACGGCATGCCGAGATCCTTCCAGACGCCGGGCAGATCGGCCTTCTTGATGCCGAGCAGGTCGATGCGCTGGCCGCCGGTAACCTTGAGCGTGGGCACGTGGTACTTCTCGGCCACGTCGGCGATGCGGCGCAGCTCGTCGGGCGTGGTCAGTCCGCCCCACATGCGCGGCACGGCGCTGTAGGTGCCGTCCTTCTGGATGTTGGCGTGCGCCCGCTCGTTGATGAAGCGCGATTGCGGATCGTCCTGCGCCTCGTGCGGCCAGGTCGAGATCAGGTAATAGTTGAGCGCCGGGCGGCAACTCGCGCAGCCATCCGGCGTGCGCCAGTCGAGTGCCTTGAAGGCGGCGTCCATCGACAGCAGTTTCATCGAGCGGATCGCCTGGCGCACTTCGCCGTGATTGAAATCGGTGCAGCCGCACATCGGCTTGGTGGTGCGATCGGCGGCCTGGTAGGCGCCACCGACGGTGGACGAGAGAATCTGCTCGACCAGGCCGGTGCAGGAGCCGCAGGAACTCGACGCCTTGGTGTGCTTCCTGACATCTTCGAGCGAGAACAAACCGTGCTCGCGAATCGCCTTGACGATGGTGCCCTTGCACACCCCGTTGCAACCGCAGACCTCGGCCTCGTCGGCCATCGCCGCCGCCTTCGAGCCGCCGGCGTGGCCGGCGTCGCCGACGTGGTTGTTGGTGAAGGCATCGCCGAACATCAGGCGGTCACGCACCGCGCCGATGTCGCGGCCT
>JAXMJU010000319.1:0-16583 GCA_034376265.1 Sulfuritalea sp. | reverse complement strand
TGAAAATGAAAAAAATTGCAGCACTGCTGTTCGCGGTCGGCGTCTCGGCACCGGCCTTTGCCACCAACGGCTATTTCTCACATGGCTATGGCATGAAGGCCAAGGGTATGGCCGGCGCGGCAACCGCCACGGCGAGCGACGCCATGGGCGGCGCGAACAACCCGGCCAGCATGGTGTTTGCCGGTGACCGCCTGGATGTTGGTATTGACTGGTTTAGCCCGAAGCGCGAGGCAAGCCGGACGGGCAGCACGTTTGGGGGCGGCACAACTGCGGATTTTTCCGAGAAGAGCGGCAGCAACAATTTCCTGGTTCCTGAGTTTGGCTACAACATGATGCTGGGCGAAAAAATGTCGCTGGGCATCACGGTTTATGGCAACGGCGGCATGAATACCGATTACAACAGCGGCACCGCTATCCCGGCTGGAAATTGCGGAGCTGCCGCTGCTAACCCTTTATGCGGTAGTGGGAAGCTGGGCGTCAATCTGGAGCAGTTGATTGTCGCTCCGACTTTTGCCTACAAGATAAATGCAAGCAATGCCATCGGTGTATCGCCCTTGTTTGTCTACCAGCGTTTTAGCGAGGATGGACTTCAGGCTTTTGCTGGTCTTTCTTCCGACGCAACCAAGCTCTTTAATCAGGGGCATGACTCTGCCACTGGCTGGGGCGTCAGGCTTGGTTGGCAGGGCAAGGTTTCGGATAGCGTGACCTTGGGCGCCGCATATTCTCCTGAAATCAACATGAGCAAGTTCAAGCGATACGCTGGCCTATTGGCGGAACAGGGCGATTTCGATATCCCGGCGAACTGGAATCTGGGGGTCGCATTCAAGGCTACCCCGACCGTGACGATTGCGGTGGATTACCAGCATATTCAATACGCGGATGTTAAATCCGTTGCAAATTCCGCCGTAGCCTCGTTTCCCGCGGCGGCTGTTCCCGGAAGTCCGTTTCAACTCGGCAATAGCGAAGGATTGGGATTTGGCTGGTCCAATATTGACATCGTGAAGTTGGGTGTCGAATACAAATACAATGACAAATTGACATTACGGGCCGGCTTTAACAAGGGCGGCAATCCGGTGAAATCGGGCGAGCAGACCTTCAATATTCTGGCGCCTGGTGTCGTGACGGATCACTACACTTTGGGTATGACCTATGGCGTAACCAAGGATTCAGAGCTTACAGTGGCTTATATGCATGCCAAGGAGAATTCTGTTTCCGGTGGCACGAATCCTTACTTTGGCGCTGGTGGTACCGAAACCATCAAGATGTACCAGAACTCGCTGGGCATCGCTTACGGCATGAAGTTCTAATCGGCTATCGTCGAATGCGCTAGATTCACCAAATGGGCTGAAAGCGGCAACGCTTTCAGCCCTTGTTGTTTCTGCAATTCCAGAAACACAGAGTTCTCACGGAGATGGATATGTCAAGAATCTGGAAAAGTGTGAGTTTGTTGGTCCTGGCACTCAGCGCCACCGTGGTCTTTGCACAGGATGCCGTGCTGAAGCCTTTCGTGCTGGCATCGAAAGGAGTGGGCGATGTGGCGCAAAAGGTCGAGGCGACCAAGACCGCGCTGGCCAAAGCAGGTTTCACCGTCGCCGGTAGCTATTCGCCTTACCCCGAGGCGACGATTATCGTGGTAACCAACGACGAAATGAAGAGCGCGGCGGCGACGTCCGAGCATGGTGGGTTCGGCGTGGCCCAGCGCATCGGGGTGACCAAGGTAAATGATTCTGTGCAGGTTTCGTATACCAATCCGCCCTACTGGGCCAACGGCTATCGCATGAGCGGCGAGTTAAAGGACACGGCCGCCAAGCTGCAGGTTGCGCTGGGCAAGGTGGAGGAGTTCGGTGCAAAGGGACTGACTGCAAACCAGTTGCGCAAATACCATTACATGTTCGGCATGGAGTATTTCGACGAGCCGAGCGTGTTGGCCGAGTACGGCAGCCACGAGGAAGCCGTGAAAGCGGTGGAGACAGGCTTGGCCGCAGGCAAGCACGGCGTGACCAAAGTCTACCGCCTCGACGTTCCGGGCAAGAAGGAATCGGTGTTCGGCGTGGCGATGAAAGGGGCGGGCGACGCCAAGTACATGGATGACAAGTACATAATGGGGGTGATCGATTTCGGAGATGTCAAGTCCTTGGTGCACCTGCCCTACGAAATTCTGGTCACCGGCAATAAGGTAATCGCCTTGTACGCACGCTTTCGTATTGCGCTGAGCTTTCCCGATTTGAAAATGGCCGGCCAAAACAGCTTCATGAAGATCATGGATTCGCCCGATGCCATTCGTGATGCCTTGTCGCTTACAGTTGGCGGCAAGAAAGACGCGCGCTGATCGGCGCGCACATCAAAGGAGATGACCATGCAACTGGATATGATTACGATCGTAGGGCTTGGCGCAGTCCTCATCATGCTGATCAACCTGTTTCAGGTGATCAGCCTGAAATCCCAGATCAGCGGCGGCGTGGTGGGCAAGAGCTGGAACATCATGATCCTGCTGGTGGTGCTGTTCGCCGCCGGCTATATGATTTTGCCATTCCTCGCCACGATGCCGGTCGAAACCCTGCGCATCATTGTTTCCATGATCCTGTTTTTCGGGGCGATCTATGTTCTGGTAACCATCCGCCTCATCTACGGCATCATCAGGGAACTTTCCGCCTGAGGGATGTGGGGCATGGCTGATCTGCAGGGGGTTTACGCCAGGACCGAGGCGGGCGCAGCGGAGATCAAGGCGCGTGCGCTCGAGCTGACAAGGGCGCAGCGCAACCTGCTGATCGTCATTGACGGCAAGAGCGCGATTGGCTCGTTTGCCAAAATTGCCGGCTGCGCGCCGGAGCAGATGGGGGAAGTGCTGCAACCCCTCATAGAGCATGGCTTGGTGGCGCCGATCGCCGGCGGATCGAACCGGGTGTCGGTTCGGGATCAGGCGGCGGGTGGCGTTCCGTTGCCGTCAGGATTCTCCCGCGCGCAGGCGCTGGTTGCCCTCGCCGAACGGGTCTTCGACAAGCGCGCCGGCCCTGTTGTGCTCAAGCTGGAAAAGGCCGCCGATTCAGGCGGGGACTTGCTGGCCGCCGCCGAGAGCGCGGCCAAGCTGGCCAAGCTGACCATAGACGAGGTCAAGGCGCAGGACTTCCTGGCCGAGGCGCGTCGGCTGATTTCAGCTTAGCCCGGTTGAATTTCACCGCACCGGCGCGATGCCCCACTCGGCCACGCCCTCGGGCAGTCGCACCGCGTCGTAGCCTTTCTTGCGCAGCAGTTCAACCGCGTCGAGCGCCATCAGGCAGTAGGGGCCGCGACAATAGGCGACGACCTTTTTGCCCGTGGGCAATTCGGACAGTCGCAGCTTCAGTTCACCGATCGGAATCGAGCGCGCGTACGGCAGGTGTGCGGCAAGGAATTCGTCCGTCGGTCTGACGTCGAGCACGACTACGTCGCCTTTTCGGGCCAGCTTGACGAGGCTGTCGCGGTCCTGAGGTGCCAGTTCCTTCGGATGGCTGACCATCTGTTCGATCACCTGCTGCAGCTCGACTAGCCTATCTTCGGCGAGCGAACGAATCGCCACCCAGAAATCGGCAACCTGCCGATTGGCGATTCGGTAAATCACGTACTTGCCCTGCTTCTCGGTCTCGACCAGCCGCGCCGCACGCAACTCGCGCAGGTGCGCACTCGCCAGCTTCATGCTGATGGCCGCTTCGCGTGCCAGTGTATCCACAGTTTTTTCACTCTGGCACAGCAGTTCGATCAATTCCAGGCGCTTGGGGCTGCATGCCGCCTTGCCGATGCGGGCCACCTGCTCGTAAAGCAGATCCTTAATGTGTCTTGGATTATTCATGCCATTCAATCTAAGGTTTCGGCGATCACCTGTCAATTGATGTAACAGAGTTCTTGACAGACAAGCTAGGCGTGGGATAGATTGCTCTAACGGTCGTTAGATCGTTATCCTATTGAGTGAATGGGATTCCCCAGAAATTCGAAGCATCGAAATCAAGGCCGGAGGCAAATAGCATGGCAAAGCATCTTTTCATCCTCAACGACCCGCCTTATGGCACCGAGCGCAGCTACAACGCGGCACGTCTCGCCCGTACGCTGCTGAACGCACAAGAGGAAGTGCGCGTGTTCCTCATGGGCGACGCCGCCGCCTGCGCCGCAGCGGGCCAGAAGGTGCCGCAGGGTTACTACAATCTCGGCGACATGCTCGGCGGGGTGATTCGTCGCAAGGGCGAAATTTCCGTTTGCGGCACCTGCATGGATGCGCGCGGGATGGCTGAGGAGCGTCTGATCGAGGGCGCTACGCGCGGCACCATGGACATACTGACTGAATGGACGGAGTGGGCCGACAAGGTGCTGGTGTTCTGATGGCCAGGACCGCGCTGATCCTCGGTGCCGGGATTGGCGGCATCGTCGTCGCCGAAACCCTGCGCAAGCTCCTGCCGTCCGAGGACCGTGTGGTTGTAGTCGAGCGCGAGCGCGACCATGTCTTCGCGCCCTCGTTGCTGTGGCACATGACCGGCGACAACGAGGCGACGGCCTTCACGCGGCCGCTCTCGTCCTTGTCGAGAAAAGGAATAGATCTTGTCACCGGCGAAGTCACATGCATCGATCCCGCCATGCGGTCGGTCGATGTCGGCGGCAAGACGTTGACCGGCGACGCACTGATCGTGGCCCTCGGCGCCGACTACGCGCCGGAGGCGGTGCCGGGCCTGGCCGAGGCCGGGTACAACCTTTACACCTTGCAGGGCGCGCAGGAAATCCGCGCCGCGCTGGAAGCCTTCGAGGGCGGCCGGGTCGTGGTGCTGACTGCAGCTCCCGCCTACAAGTGCCCGGCGGCTCCCTATGAGGCGGCGATGCTGGTCGCCGCGTACTGCAAGAAGCGTCGCCTGCGCACGGAGACGACGGTCTCCATTTATGCCGCCGAACCGGCGCCCATGCTGGTCACCGGCCCCGTCGTCGGCGCCCAGGTCACCCGGATGCTGGAGATGAAGGGCATCCCCTATTTCCCCAGCCATCAGGTCACCCAGGTCGAAGCCGGCAACCTGCATTTCGCCAACGGCGCCACGGCTGCATTCGACCTGCTGCTCTACGTCGCGCCGCACCGCGCGCCGGCGGTGGTCAAGGCCGCAGGCATGTGCGCCGAATCGGGCTGGATCGCTGTCGACCGCGACACCATGGAAACACAATTCCCCGCGGTGTATGCCATCGGCGACGTCACGTCGATTCCGCTGAAGATGGGCCGGCCGCTACCCAAGGCGGGGGTCTTCGCCAACGGGCAGGCGCAAGTGGTGGCCAAGAACATCGCCCGCGCCTGGATAGGCAAGGGCGAGGCAGCGCGTTTCGACGGTCACGGTATGTGCTTTCTCGAAATCGGCGGCGGCATGGCGGGCGTCGGCAGCGGCAACTTCTACGCCGAGCCGACACCGGACGTACGCATGCGGCAGCCGAACCCGATCTGGCACCTGGGCAAGGTGCTCTACGAAAAATACTGGCTCTGGCGCCAGTTCTAATCCGACGAGGCGCACATCATGAAGTTCTCCCTGGTTGAATTTTCCATTGCTCGGCCGAAATGGGTGCTGTTCGGGGCGCTGCTGCTGACGCTTCTGTTCCTCACCCAGTTTCCGAAAATCCGCACCGACACCAATCCGAAGCACATGCTGCCGGAGACGTCCGATGTCAGGGTGTGGAACGATAAAGTGGACAAGACTTTCGCGCTGTACGAGGACACCATAGTCGTCGGGATCGAGAACGCCGCCGGGGTGCTCAACCTGGAGACGCTCGGACGCATCGCCCGCATTACAGAATCCATTCTTGCGCTGGACGGCGTGGCGAGCCGCGACGTGAATGGCTTCACCACCATTACCAACGTCACCGCATCAGAGGGCACGCTGAATGTCGGGCCACTGATGCCGGCAGCGCCGAAGACAGAAGCCGAAGTGGAGGCGCTACGAAAAGCGCTGTTTAGCAATTCTCTGTTCATCGACCGAGTGATCTCGAAGGACGGCAAGACCACGGCAGTCTACGTGCCGCTGGAGAAGGGCGCCAACGGCGCCGAGATCGCCGACAGGATTCGCCAGATCGTTGCCAAGGAGACCGGTCCGGAGCGCTACTACGTAGCAGGCGACCCGGTGGCGCGCGATACCTTCGGCGCCGAAATGTTCAAGCTGATGGCACTGTTCTCTCCCATCGCCGGCATGATCATGTTCGCCGCGATCCAGCTCATGTTCCGCAACCTGGCGCTCTCGGCGGCCATGATGGCGGTGTCGATGGTGGCCATCATCTGGAGCATCGGTTTGCTGATCGGCGCCGGCTTCCCGGTGCATATCATGAGCTCGATGGCGCCGGTGTTCCTGATGGCCATCGCCACCGACAGCATCCACATCTTCAACGAGTTCTACTTCCGCTATCGCGAAGGCGGCGACAAGCTCGCGGCGATCCGCCAGACCATGGCCACCGTAAGCCGGCCGGTGCGCTTCACGGCACTGGCCACGGCCGCCGGTTTCGCCGTGCTGCTGTTCATGAACATCGTGCCGGTGCAAGTGTTCGGCGGCCTGATCGCGTTCGGCACGGTGGTGCTGCGCCTGCTGTCCTTCAGCTTCATTCCCGCCGTGCTGACTTTCGTCAAGGAAGACAAACTGCGCAAGGCTGCCGGCGGCGAAGACGTGACCGCAGATCCCCTGGCGCGTTCGTTGGGGAACATTGCCCGGCTCGGCGCCACCAAACCGATGGCCACCCTGGTGGTCATGCTCATGTTGGCTGCAGTTTCGGTCTGGGGCACGTCGAAGATACACATCAACAACAACCTGGTGGCCTGGTTCAAGGCGAGCAGCGAAATCCGCATTGCCGACAGCGCGATGAATCAAGCGCTGGGCGGCACCTCGCTGGGTTATCTGGTGGTGAGCGGGACCGAGGACGACTTCATCAAGCGGCCCGAGACCATGCGCTGGCTGGAAGGCCTGCAGCGTGATCTGGAAAAGCTGCCGGTGGTGGGCAAGACCTTCTCCGTCGCCGACTATGTGAAGCGGATCAACCGGGTGCTGCATGACGACGATCCGAAGTTCGACGTGGTGCCCGACACTCAGAATACCGTCGGCCAGTACCTGTTTCTGTTCAGCATGTCGGCCAAGCCCGCCGACCTCAACAACGTCGTCGATCCGGCTTTCCGTCAGGCCAACCTATGGGTGCAGATGAAGACCTGGGATGCCGACGCCATGCGCCAGGTGATCGCCGCGAAGGACAGTTACCAGAAGGCCCATCCGCTGCCGGTGACGGCCGAACCCGCCGGCATCGCCTGGTTCAACCTGGTGTGGAACGACGAAGTGCTGGGCGACCTGGTACTTGGTTTCAGCCTGGCCCTGGTGGTGGTGCTGGTGATCCTGGCGCTGGATTTCCGCTCGCTGAAATGGGCGCTGATCGCCTACGTGCCGCTGCTGCTGACAATCCTGATGATCTACGGCGTCGTCGGCTTCGTCGGCAAGGACTTCGACATGCCGCTGTCGGTGATGAGTACATTGTCGCTGGGCATGGCGGTGGACTTCGCCATCCACTTCGTCAGCCGCTTCCGCCAGCGACGCCTGGAAGTTGGCGCTGGCGAGACGGCGCCCGAGAGCCTCGCCTGGACCGCGGCGCGGCCGGGCAAGGGCATCGTGCGCAATGCCCTGCTGTTCGCCGCCGCCTTCTCGGTGATGATGGCCGCACCGCTGACGCCTTATGTCGCAGTCGGTGCCTACATCGTCTCGATGATGCTGATCTCGGCCTAGCTTACGCTGCTGTAGCTACCGGCGCTGATCATGCTGGGTCGGCGCTGGTTACTTGATCAAGGAGAAGCAAAATGAAATCCAGATTCGGATGCTTGCTGCTGGCGGCGTGCTTGCCTTTGCCGGCCATGGCCATCACCGGCGAAGAAGTGATGAAGCAATCGCAGGCGGCCTTTCTGTATCCCGGCAAGGACTTCAAGGCCCGCGTCACCATGAAGCTGATCGGCAAGGACGGCGGCGAACGGGTGCGCGAACTGGTCATGCTGCGCAAGAACTTCGGCGCGCCGGGCGGCGAGCAGAAATACTTCATGGTCTTCTTCAAACCGGCCGACGTGAAGGACATGAGCTTCATGACCTACAAGTATCCGGCAAGGGACGACGATCGCTGGATGTTCATCCCGGCGGTGAGCATGGTCAAGCGCATCGCTGCGCAGGACAAGCGCTCCAGCTTCGTCGGCTCGGATTTCACCTACGAGGACGTTTCCGGCCGCGACATCGAGGACGACAACCACGTCATCGAGCGCGAGGAAAAGCTCGGCGGCCGCGACTGCTACGTGGTCAAGAGCACGCCGAAGACCGCCGATGCGGATTTCGGCCACAAGATCACCTGGGTGGACAAGGCGAATTTCCTGCCGCTCAAGGAAGATCAGTTCGACCGCAAGAATGCCGCCTACAAGGCCTTCAGCGCCGACGAGGTGGTCGTGGTCAAGGGCCATCCGACGATCATCCGGCGCACCATGAAGAACCAGCAGACCGGTCATCGCACCGAAGCCGCCTATGCCAATACCGATTACGATCTGGGCATCGAGGACAGCCTCTTCTCCGAGCGCTTTCTGCGCCAGCCCCCGCGCAAGTGGATCGACTGATGTTCGCGCGGCTGGCCTTTGCGGCATTGCTTCTGCTGGCGCCGATACTGGCGCGGGCAGACGTGACGTTCTCCGGTTTCCTGCAGCAGAACACGGCCTTCAATACTCGCGAGGCGAATCCCGACGGGCGCCACTACAAGTGGCTGGAAGAGCGTGCCCAACTCAAGCTGGACGCCAGTAGCGGCGCCTGGCGGCTGCTGGCCAAGGGCGACCTGGCCTGGGATCATCTCGGGCGTCAGGACCAGTCCGAACTGCGCGAATTGTATGTGGACTACACGGCGAGCAGCTGGGATATGCGCATCGGCCGCCAGGTCATTACCTGGGGGCTCGGCGACTTGGTCTTCATCAATGACGTCTGGCCGAAGGATCATGAAGCGCTGTTCAGCGGTCGGCCCCTGGAGTACCTGAAGCGCGGCGTCGATGCGGTGAAGCTGGGCGCCTATCCCGAGTTCGCCAATTTCGAGCTGGTGGTGGCGCCAAGCTTCCGCGAAAGCCGGATTCCCGACGCCCGGCGCTTCCACCTCTTTGACCCGATGCCGGCGGTGACGACGCGCGGCACCGTCAAACCGGGACAAGGTGATGTCGGTCTGCGCGTCTATCGCGATGTCGGTGGCTGGGATGCGGCGCTCTATCTCTACCGCGGCTACCAGCGCACACCGTCGATGCGGCCGGACAGCATGACGGCGCCAACCCGGATCAGCTACTTCTATCCTCAACTTTCGGTCTATGGCGCCAGCGCCTCCGGTCGTGTCGGCGAAGGCGTGCTGAGCCTTGAGGCGGCCCGTTACGATTCGCGCGAGGATCGCTCGGGCAGCGACTTCGCCGTGCCCAACTCGCAGACACGGCTGCTGGCCGGCTACCAGATTCAGCCCATGGACGATGTCTCGCTCGGCTTCCAGTACTACGTCGAGCACATGCACGACTACGACGCCTATCGCGCCGCTCTGCCCGCCGGTTTTCCCGTCGATCGTCGCTGGAGCCACACCGTCACTGCGCGCTGGACACAGTTCTTCATGCACCAGACGCTGCGGCTTTCCGTATATGCCTCCCACAACGACAGCAATGGCGACCAGTTCCTGAACCCCGAGCTGCGCTACAGCTTCACCGACAAGGTCTGGGGGGCGGTCGGCGCCAACCTTTACGGCGGCAAGCCATCGGGTCAGTTCGGGCAGTTGGAGCGCGACGATAATGTCTATCTGCAAATGCGCTATGAATTCTAGAAGTGGAACGCCGCCGGCGTAAGCGTCGGCACGGTTGCAAAAGAGGTTTATGGAGATGTTGATCCGGCAGCCAGTCTTCCTTGCCACGCTCGTCATGCTGGCCGGCGTTTGCCGGGCCGACCAGGATATCGAGTGGCGCCATCGCGCTACACAAGGCGCTGTAACGCTCTCCGCCAATCCGCTCGACCGCGCATCGCGCACCGCCTTCTACGCGGCGCGCGGATTCGCTGCAGAGGCGATCCGGCCTTATGCGCAAGCCTGCGGCTTTTCCTTCCGCATGCAAAATGGCGGCGCGGGTCCCCTGGCTACCCGGCTCGCCGACTGGCGTGCCATCGGCGCCGATGGACGTGCCGTGCGCTTGCGGCTGCCCAGCGACTGGGATCAGCAATGGGCCAGAGCCCGTGTGCCCGAGTCGGCGCGCATCGCGTTCCGCTGGGCGCAGTTTCAGGCGGAAAACGTGTTCGCAGCGGGCGACTGGATCATGGGCATGGCGATACTGGAAGCGCCACTGCCCGGCAACTTCCGTCTCATTGCCCGTTACCATGATGAAAAGGGAGACCATGAAATCGTTCTCGACAAACTTGCCTGCGCCCATGACTGAGCGTCGCAATTTTCTCTCTGCTGCAGCCGGGCTGGCACTGCTGGCCGCCTTGCCTGCGGTACGAGCGCAAGGCAGGGGCATGTCGCCGCTAGCCGGCGTCCCGCCAGCGCCAACTCTTGCCTTGCCGGACATGGATGACAAGATCATCGACCTGGCTCGCTATCGGGGCAAGTTGGTGCTGGTCAATTTCTGGGCCACCTGGTGCCCGCCCTGTCGCAAGGAATTTCCCTCTCTCGGGCGCGTGCGCAAGCTGTTCAAGCCGACCGAGTTCGAGGTGATCGCGGTCAATGTCGGCGAAGATCCGGAAACCGTATTCTCCTTTGCCGGCGCGCCCGATTTCCCGGTGCTGTTCGACCGCGACTCGCAGGCGATGGCGCGCTGGTCGATCAAGGGGCTGCCGACCACCCTGGTAGTCGACCGTCAGGGTCGCCTGGCGCTGCGCGCCGTCGGTGGCCGCGAATTCGACGATCCCGCGATCGTCGAGCAACTCAAGAATCTGATTCGACAAGGGAGAACATGATGAGCGAAGGGCTTTCCACCCGTTGCGTCCATGCCGGCGAAATCACGGATGCGCACGGTTCACCGCACACGCCGATCTACAACACCACGACCTTCAAATTCCCCTCGACTGCCGATTTGCTCGACGTGGTCGAAGGCCGGAAACCCGGCAGCCTTTACACGCGTTACGGCCTCAATCCGACGATCCAGGCGTTGGAGGCCAAGCTTGCGAGCTTGGAAGGGGCGGAAATGGCCTGGGCTTTCTGCTCCGGCATGGCAGCCGAGGCGGCGCTGTTCTTTGCCCATGGCCGCGATGGCATCGTCTGTCTGGGCGACGCCTATGGCGGCACGCTGGAACTTCTAGGCGAGCAGATTCGTATGCACGGCACGCGCACCCACCTGCTGCTCGGCAGCGAGTTGGAGCTGGCCGAAAGCCGTCTCGCCGACGGTTGTGGCCTGGTCTTCCTCGAAACGCCGACCAATCCGACGCTCGAAGTACTCGATATCCGGCGCATCGCCGACATGTGTCATCGTCATGCTGCCTTGCTGGCAGTCGATAGCACCTTCGCTTCTCCAGTCAACCAGTCGCCGCTGGCGCTCGGTGCCGATTTCGTGGTGCATAGCGCCACCAAGTATCTCGGCGGTCATTCCGACATTACCGCCGGCGTGCTGGCGGGGCGCAAGGACGTCATGCTGCCGGTATGGGCCTGGCGCAAGAACCTCGGTTCGATGATCGCCCCCGAAACCGCGGCACTGTTGTCGCGCAGCCTGCGCACGTTGGTGGTGCGCGTCGAGCGGCAAAATCGCACAGCCATGGCCGTGGCTGAAGCCATGGCGCGGCATGAGCAGATCGCCCGCGTGTACTACCCCGGATTGCCGGATTTCCCGGGGCACGACCTGGCCAAGGCGCAGATGCGAGGCTTCGGCGGCATGTTGAGCATCGAAGTCAAGGGTGGTGGCGAAGCCGCGACGCGGGTTGCCGACCGCCTCAAACTCTTCGCGCTGGCACCCAGCCTGGGCGGAGCCGAGAGCCTGGTGACGCAGCCCTGTACCACCACTCATCACGGCCTGTCACCCGAAGAGCGAACGCGGCGCGGGATTTCCGACGCCTTGCTGCGTCTTTCGGTCGGCCTGGAAGATGTCGATGACCTGATTGCCGACCTGACGCAGGCGTTAAGTTGAGCACGCATACACGGATAGGAGGACTGACATGATGAATGGCTTCTGGGGGTGGGGCTTGGGATTTGGCCCCGTGTTCATGCTCCTCTTCTGGGGGCTATTAATCGTCGGCATCATCGCCTTGATCCGTTGGCTGGGCAAAGGATCGTCGCCGTCACAGGCACGCGAGAGAACCGCCGTCGAGATTGTTCAGGAACGCTATGCGCGCGGCGAGATCGATCGGCAGGAATACGAGCAGAAGATGCAGGACCTGGAGCGGCGCAGTTGAGTGCACCTATCTATCTCGACTACAACGCCACGACACCGGTCGTGCCGGAGGTCGCCGCCGCAATGCGGCCTTGGATCGAAGGGGATTTCGGCAATCCATCGTCGTCGCATATTTTCGGATTGCGGGCGCGCCAAGCGGTGGCGGATGCGCGCGCCGCCGTGGCGGCCCTGATCGGTGCGGCGGCCGACGAGATCGTGTTCACCGGCAGCGCCACCGAGGCCAACAATCTGGCGCTGCTGGGCCTTGCGCGTGCGTCGCCGCCGCATAAGCGGCACCTGATCGTCAGCGCCGTCGAACATCCTGCGGTGATGCAGCCAGCGCTGCATTTGCGTGAGGAAGGCTGGGATCTGACGGTGCTTCCGGTAGATGAATTCGGCCACATTGCACTCGATCAACTGCGTGCCGCACTGCGGCCCGACACCGCCCTAGTCTCGGTGATGCATGCCAACAACGAGGTCGGCACAATCCAGCCGGTAGCCGAAATCGCCGCCCTGGCTCGCGCCAACGGCAGTCTGGTGCATGCCGATGCCGCGCAGTCGACGGGCAAGGTGCAACTCGATGTTGGCGAACTGGGCGTCGACTTGCTGACGCTGGCCGGCCACAAGTTTTATGCACCGAAGGGCATTGGTGCGCTCTACGTCAGGCGCGGTACGCCGATCAAGCCGATCCTCTTCGGCGCCGATCAGGAGCACGGCCTGCGGCCTGGCACCGAGAATGTGGCGCAAATCGTCGGCCTTGGGGAAGCGGCGCGACTAGCGCGAAAACGGCTGCCGCATGCGACGCGGCATCTGGCCGTCCTGCGCGACGATTTGCACCAGCGCCTGGCATATGCGGTGCCGGGCCTGGTTCTGAACGGCCACCCTGAGCAGCGCCTGCCGAATACTCTGCACGTTTCCTTCCCTGGCGTTTCCGGGCGCGATCTGCTGGCGGCGGCCCGTGACGTCGCCGCGTCGGTCGGCTCGGCCTGCCACTCCGATGCCGACGCAGTTAGCGGCGTGCTTGCCGCCATGGGCTGCGACGCGGCGCGGGCGCGTGGCGCGGTAAGGCTGTCGGTGGGCTTCCCCACCTCGACACGCGAGATCGAACTGGCGGCAGCTTCCCTGGTCGGCGCATGGCGAAGCTTATTTTGATTGTCCATCCTTGGGCCGCCACTTTCCACTTCTCCACTGACTTCCGACAAGGAAACCAATACATGCGTATCCCCATCTCCCTGATTCACATAGCCGCCGCGGCCAGCTTCGCGTTCGTACCGCTGCTCGCGACTGCGGATGCGGACAAAGAGGCCGTCAAAGCCATGGAGGACTATCTGGCCTTTGCCGATTACGGTGGCGCCACCATCTTTCCGGAGCAGATTCCAAAAGAGGATTGGTCACGCTTTTACGTGATCGACGCCCGTGACAAGGAGCAGTATGACAAGGAACACATTCCCGGCGCGGTGAATCTCGAATGGCGGCAGGCCTTGGAGAAGCGCGCCACCATCCCGAAGGACAAGTCGGTATTGGTCTACTGCAACACCGGCTCGCTTTCCGCACAGGCCGGCTTTGCCCTGCGGGTCGCCGGGTATGAAAACGTTCGTATTCTTCAAGGCGGTTTCGCCGAATGGAAAGCCAAAGGCGGTTTTGATGCAGCAACCAAGGCCGCCAAGGGTGGGCACCGTTGACAGAGCGCGTCTGCGGGACGCCCGACGGGATCGTTGACAATTTTTGACGTCCGACCACAGCATGATGTCCGATTCGGCGGCCTACGATGCTTGGTACCGGACGGACCGAGGGCGCTGGATCGGCGAAACCGAATACCGACTGTTGTATCGGGCGCTGGCGCTTCGCCCCGCCGAAACGATCCTCGACGTGGGCTGCGGCACCGGCTATTTCAGCCGCCATTTCGCACAAGGCGGCCATCCGGTAGTTGGTATCGACCTCGATCCCGCCGCTGCACGCTTCGCACGGAGCAGTCAATCGCCGGAACTAGTGGTCGCGGTGGCCGATATGACTGCCTTGCCATTTCCCGACCGCAGCTTCGACTGCGTGGTCGCAGTGACATCACTTTGCTTTGTCGAGGACGAGGCGGAAGCCATCAAGGAGATCGTTCGCGTGGCACGCCGGCGCTTTCCCTGGGATTGCTCAATCGGGACAGTCTTCTCTATCGCGCGAAAAGCCATACTGCCGGTAGCTATGCTGGGGCGCGATGGCACCGGGGCTCTTCGGTAGCCGCGTTGATGAGTGGTCTGCCGGTGCGCGATCTGCGGTTGGCGACGGCGATCCTCGTTCCGGGCGGCGGACCACTTGCGCAGCTACTGGAAAGCATTGCTCCGGCAGGCCTGCCATGGGGCGGCTTCATCGCCGTGACGGGAAGCGTATCCGGCGATGAATGACGGCAGCAGCACAAACGCTCTGTTTCGGTAACGCCACAAGGGGAAAATCATGAGCAGCAAGATCAGCATCATCGGTAGCGGCTTTGCCGCGTTGACCGCCGCCCGAAGTCTGCGTCGGCTCGATGCGCGGGCGGACATAACCCTGATCGCGCCGCGGCCCGAATTCATCTACTTGCCCAGTCTCATCTGGCTGCCATCGGGAAAGCGCAAGCCCCAGGATCTCGTGGTGCCGCTCGACAAGTTCCTGCGTGAGCACGCCATCCACTTTCTGGCCGGCGAGGCCACCGGCATCGAAGACGGCGGGCGTACCGTGCTGACGTCGGCAGGACCGATCAGCAATGACGGACTCGTCATCGCCTGCGGCGGTCGCTTCATCAAAAAACTGCCGGGCATCGAGCACGCAATCCTGCCCTGCGAGGGCATCGCCCCTGTGGAGCGGCTGCGCGAGCGGATCGCCGCGCTGCAGGCCGGGACCGTGGCGCTCGGTTTTGCCGGCAATCCGAACGAGCCGACGGCCATGCGCGGCGGTCCGATCTTCGAATTCCTGTTCGGGCTCGACACCCAGTTGCGGCGCGAAGGCCGGCGCGAGCGGATCAAGCTCGCCTTCTTCAACCCGATGCCCAATCCAGGCCATCGTCTTGGCGAGCAGGCCCTGCGACGCTTGATGGCGGACATGCGGCGCCGTGAAATCGACACTCATCTCGGGCACAAGCTGCTCGGCTTCGAATCCGGCAAGGTAAAGACCGAAGGCGGCGAGTTTGCCGCCGACATCATCGTCTTCATGCCGGGGATGACGGGCAACGCCTGGTTCGACAACACCGACCTGCCGCGCTCACCGGGCGGCCTGATCCAGGCCGATGCGCATTGCCGCGTCGACGGGCGCGAAAAGGTTTATGTGGTGGGCGACGCGGGCAGCTTTCCCGGACCCGACTGGATGCCCAAGCAGGCGCATATGGCCGATCTCCAGGCAGCGGCAGCGGCTAAGAACCTGTTCAGCGAACTGGCCGGCCGTGCGCCGACCGAGACGTTCAAGGCTGAACTGATGTGCATCGTCGACAGTCTCGATGCCGGCATGCTGGTACGGCGGACGGAGTCGAGCGGATGGGCTTGGCCGCCATTGGGGCTGATGCATGGCGCCAAGGCCCGATTTGAATCCTGGTACTTGCGGCGCTATCGCTAACTTTGATGCAGGCTTCTCGCCTTCCTCGTTACAGGAGGCATGTTCTGTCGCTATGGCGTATAGGCCGCACGCACTTCGCAGGCTACCTGTTTGGCCGAGCCATCCGGGCTGAACTCTTGCAAGGGCTTGCCATTGACGAACAGCGTCGGCGTTTCCCGGACGATCAGTTTTTTAGCCATTTGCATTCCAGGGTTGGATAGAGGGGATTTCGAAGTCCAATCCGGCTGAGTGTCAAGCTTGGAATCAGCCTCTCGAATGCAACCTCAATGCAACTCCAATTGCTTGGAACTGGGCAGAGGTGACTGTGCCTGCTTTGGAAGCAGACCGCTGACATTGGCATACTCAGTGGCCGCAGCACTCAGATTGCTGCCGTTCAGCCTCGGCTTGGTCGGATGACGGCAGCGTGCCCGAAGCAGAAGCAGGCGGTCTGGCAAAGCGGCCGTTCAGGTACGTTTTCGCTCCGGCGCGCGCCAAGCGTGATGGTTGAAATCAAAATGGCCGCGCTAGCGCGTCGCCGGCAGCGGGCGGTTGGGCCTCGGCCACCACACGGTTGCGGCCTGTTGTCTTTGCCTCGTACATCGCTTTGTCCGCGCGATCTATAGAATCTTCAACTGATCGGGATTGCGCGAGCGCTGCAACACCGAAGGACGCCGTCACT
>JAXMJU010000318.1:0-9059 GCA_034376265.1 Sulfuritalea sp. | reverse complement strand
AAAAGCCCGGCCAGGTAGTGGCGTCCGTTGGGCGTGACCAGTCCGTCGTAAGGCTGTTGGCCGGCCGGATAGCGCTGGGTGACCGGCTTCCTCGGATCGGAGAAATCGCTGACCCAGATTTCGCCGCCGTCGAACAGCGCGTAGGCGAACTTGTTGCCCGGCACGTCGGCCAGGCCGACCACCTTGGAAAAACGTCCCGGCGCATATTCGGCCGGGACCTCGGCAAGCAGTTCCAGCGTATCGGCGTCGAAGGCCTTGATCCCGCCCGGCGTGTAGTTCTGCGCCACGACGATGCGGCCGTCCTGCGAAATCGAGCCGCCGATCGCATTGCCCGACTGCATGATGCGCTTGACGATGCGGGCTTCGAGCAGATCGAGCTTGGAGAGGCCGCCGTCGCGGCCGAAGACATAGGCATAGCGCGCGTCGCGCGAATACACCACCGAGGCGTGCGAGAGGTCGCCCAGCCCGCCGATGCGCGCATAGGCCTCCCGGCTGCTGGTGTTCACCAAAGTGACGTGGCCGCTGGCGCGTTCGATGACCAGGCCGAGATCGCCGGTGCCGCGCAAGGGCGTGCCGGCGCAAGCGGCGAGCAGCAACGCCAGGAGGCCCAGCAACAGGGTTTGCACGCTGCGCCTCATTGCGGAAACCCGGTCATCAGCTTCGTCACGATCCACTGCGCTTCTTCCTCGGCGAGAAAGCGGTGCCAGGGCGGCATCGGCGTACCCAGGCGACCGCCGATGATGGTGGCGACTAGGCCTTCGGCCGGCTTGTCGGCCAGCGTCGCCGGCAGCAAGGCCGGGCCCAGCCCGCCCTGCAGCGTCATGCCATGGCAGGAGCCGCAATCCTGGCGCACCAGATGGATCAATTCCTGCTGCCGCGCCGCGGAGGGCTCCGCCGCCGCGGGCAGCGCAAAACAGCCCAGCAGCAGCGACGTCAGCACGGAAGGAATGCAACTATTCGACAAGGACCAGCCCCTTCATTTCTTCGTGGGGACCACAGCGGTAGTTGTAGCTTCCGGGCTGAGTGAAGGTCCGCTGCCAATGCTCCTGCGGAAACATCCGTTCCGATTCGAGCCCGTTTTCAGCGGGGAAGAGCACCGAATGGCTGGTGCGCTTTTCGCGATTGATCCACTTTACCGTGTCGCCGGCCTTGATGCGAACTTCGGCCGGCGAAAAGCGGTAGTCCTGGATCGACACTTCGACCGTCTGCTGGGCCGCCGCAGTGAGCGAAACGAGTGCCAGCATGGCCGGCACTCGCCGCAACAGGTAAGCGCCGATGGACATCTGCGGACCCGGCCTACTGCTTGGTGGCCTTAATGTCGCCGTCGGCGCCGATGCCCAGCTTGTAGCCGAGGGAGACATGATGGAAGCGGCCGTGCGCATGGTCGGCGTGGATGGCCACGCCGAATGGTATCGCCTTGCCTTCGCCGGGATTCTTGCGCGTGAAGGTTACTGTATAGGTATCGCCGCTCTTGCTGGCTTCGGCCTTGGCACCGGTGCCGCCGCCGCTCATCTTGCGCTCGGTGTTGATGCTGCCGTCGGAAACCTTGTTGCCCTTGCTGGCCCACTGGATCAGTTCGTAGGCACCGGCCGCGGTGTACTTGGTCTTCTTGTCGTCGGCGCCGGGCATGGTGCGGGCGTCGGTGTGGCAGGTCTGCCAGCAGCCATACTGGTCGGCCTGCGGCACCTTGGCATCGGCGAACAGCAGCGTGGCCTTGACCTCGTTGTCCTTGTCGCCCTTGTCGGCGCCACCGGAGGGTGCCTTGAACGTCAGGCGGATGTAGAGGTTGGCCGCATCGTAGGCCGCCTGCACGCCGACCGGGAAGGTCATGGTCTTGGGCGCGCCCTTGGGCTCCAGTTCCTTGTCGGCCAGACGCTTGAAGCTGAAATTCAGCGAGTTCTTCTCCTCGTGGCACCCGGCACAGCTCTCGCCCTTGCGCATGCCGGCCGAACCGCTGTGATCGGATTTCTTGGTCATCCATTCGATCGGCGTGACACCGGGATGAAAGACATGAACGTCGCGCTTGGGTACCTTGCCCCAGTCCGGCGCAGCGACGGCAGTCTGGGAAGCGAGAAGCAGAAGGGCGCCGGCAACGGCGGTGGAAACGCTGGACTTGCTCATTTGATGCTCCTTTCGAACAGAACGATTTTCATTGAACGCAGGTGGATTTGATCGGTGTCAAGCGTGTCGGTCGCAACTCATGCAGACGGGATGGACGCCGCCCCGGCATGACCGACGATCACTCATCCTCGTCTTCCTTCATGCCCTTGGGCTTGGTGTGGGCGATACCCTTGTGGCAGTCGATGCAGGTTTTCTTCTCTTCGATGCCGATCTTGTGCATTTTAGACCCGCGCAGTTTCTGCTTTTCGATATCCATGGCATCGAAGCTGTGGCAGTTGCGGCACTCGCGCGAATCGCTGGCTTTCATCCGCGCCCATTCGCTCTCGGCCATCTTCAGCCGGTGTTCGGCGAACTTCTCCGGCGTGTCGATGACACCGGTGATCTTGCCCCAGACTTCCTTGCTCGCCTGGATCTTGCGGACCATCTTGTGCGTCCAGTCCTTCGGCACATGACAGTCGGAACAGACGGCACGCACGCCGGTGCGATTGGAATAGTGGATGGTCTTCTTGTATTCCTGATAGACGTTGTCGCGCATCTCGTGGCAGCCGATGCAGAACTCGAGGGTATTGGTGGCTTCCATGCCGGTGTTGAAGCCGCCCCAGAAGAATATCCCGGAGAAGAAACCGACCACCAGCAGACTGAGCAGCGAATACTTTGCACTGGGCCGCCTCATCATCGCCAGAAACCCTGATTTTTGATTGTCTGCCATATCCCTTTTCCCTAGTTCATCGTTCGTTGGGTCCGGCTGCCGCGCCTGTCGCCGACAGGGTCGGCGCTAGCTTCAACCAGACCGTTTTTAAACACCTATAGGATAAAGGGGCATATGCCCCTTTATCCTTGCTGCCGATCAAGTTTCGATCAGTTTCCGATCAGTAAATGTCATGCTGCGTGTTGTAGACATTGAACTTGCCGGTCGGCGTGATCATCTTCGGGTCGGTGATCACCTTCTTCAGCGCCAGCGTCTTGTCGTCATAGACCACGATGGCGGACTGGTCGGTCTTGCCGCCCCACAGGGAGATCCACACCTCGGAACCATCGGCGCTGTACTCGGGATGCACGGCGCGACGCGTGGCCTTGGTTTCCGGCAGGCCCGAATCCTTGGCCACGTTGATGATTTTCTTCGGCTTCGACAAGTCGCCCATGTCCCACACCGCAACCGACTCTGCCACTTCCTTGTCGGGATTCTGCGGCGAATCCGCCCACAGGTTCTTCGATTTCGGATGGGTCTTGACGAACAGGTTGCCCGGCACATGCTTGACTTCCTGGACCACCTTCCAGTTGAACTCCTTGAACTTGGCATTCTTCTTTGCATCCGACGGCGTGCTGATCAGCGTCACCACATCGGCGCCGAGGTGACCCGTGGCCCAGACCGGACCGAACTTCGGATGCGTGAAATTGGCGCCGCGACCCGGATGCGGCAGCTTGGCAACGTCGATCAGGGCAGCCAGCTTACCGAGCTTGGTGTCGACCGCGGCGATCTTGTTCGAGGCATTGGCCGCGACCAGGAAGTAGCGCTTGGAGGCGTCCCAGCCGCCGTCATGGAGGAACTTGGCGGAGGCGATGGTGGTGGTCTTCAGGTTTTTGATGTCGGAATAATCCACCAGCAGGATCTGGCCGGTTTCCTTGACGTTGACCACCCACTCGGGCTTGATCTCGGAGGAGACGATCGAGGCCACGCGCGGTTCCGGGTGATATTCGCCATCCACCGTCATGCCGCGGGTGCTGACCACCTTGAGCGGCTTCAGCGTGTCGCCGTCCATGATCACGTACTGGGGCGGCCAGTAGGAACCGGCGATCGCGTACTTGTCCTCGAAGCCCTTGAACTTCGAGGTATCCACCGAGCGCGCGTCGAAGCCGATCTTGAGTTCCGCCACCACGGCAGGCTTCTCCATCCAGAGGTCGATCAGCGACAGGCGGCCGTCGCGGCCGATGACATACACGTAGCGACCGGACTTCGACAGGCGCGAGATGTGCACCGCGTAGCCGGTCTTGACGATGCTGCGGATTTCCTTGGTGTCGCCGTCGATCAGCGCCACTTCGCCGGTGTCGCGCAGGGTGACGGAGAAGAAGTTCTTCAGGTTGAACTTGTTCATCTGTTTGGTCGGTCTATCCTTGACCGGCACGATGACCTTCCAGGATTCGGACATTTCCTTGAAGCTGTACTCGGGCGGCACGTCCGGGGTGTTCTGGATGTACTTGGCCATCAGCGCGATCTCATCCTTGGTCAGGATGTCGTCGAAGTTCACCATGCCGCCGTCGGTGCCGTAACCGATGATTTTTTCCAGGCGCTTCTGGCCCAGCTTGAGGGTGCCGCCTTCGGTCTTGGCGCCGTCCTTGCCGGCCTTGGTCCAGTGCGGCTCGAGGTTCTTGCCGGTAGCGCCCTTGCGCAGCACGCCATGACAACCCGCGCAACGTTCGAAGTAGATCTTCTTGGCGGTTTCCTTTTCCGCAGCGGTCAAAGTGGGCGCAGCGTCCTGCGCGAAGACACTGCCCATGGCAACGGCAATGGCGGAAACGGCAAATAATCCAAGTACCTTCCTTTTCATACTTCTCTCCTTTTTAATGATTCATCTGAGTCAAAGCGTAGTGCGCCCGCACTGAAAACCCTACAAATCCAATGGTCGCAAGCGTGCGCCGGCACTACGCCGTAATCCTTGACTCGGATCAAGACTAAACGGAATAGGGGTATCAGCAGCCGGCCGGCGCTGGTTTGATATACTCCGCGCTGTTCGTGGTGCCCGCGCATGGATTCCGTGCCGGGTGAAACGGGAAGCCGGTGAGAGTTAAACCCTCGATTCCGGCGCTGCCCCCGCAACGGTAAGGAAGTGCGGGTTCATCAACAAGCCACTGGGTCGCTAGCCCGGGAAGGCGATGAACCAAGACTTCCAAGCCCGGAGACCGGCCAGGGACAAACCAGCGTATGCGTTGCGGGGTTGCGGCGTGCCGGGGGTTCGTGCCGACCCCGTTCATTGCCCTCCCCTGCCGCGCATGCATTTGCCACCTACCGGCTGCGGGGACGCTCGCCGGGGTTCGGGAGTTCTTCCATGTACAAGCATTTCACCATCGCCGCCTGCGCGGCCAGTTGTCTTTCCCCCGGTTTTTCCTTCGCTGCCGATCAACTCGCAGCCGTCGTGGTCACGGCGACGCGTCAGGCGACGCGGATCAGCGAGGTCATTGCCGATGTCTCCGTGATCGACCGCGAGACGATCGATCAGGCCGGACCGTCGGCGACCCTCGGCGACCTCCTGGCGCGCACGCCGGGGATCGAACTGTCGCGCGCCGGCAGCCGCGGCGCCACCGAAAGCGTGTTCATCCGCGGCGCCAACGCCGGCCATACCCTGATCCTGCTCGACGGCCTGCGCGTCGGCTCGGCCACGCTGGGCCAGACCTCGCTGGAAGCGATCCCGCTGGCCCAGGTCGAGCGCATCGAAATCCTGCGCGGACCGGCGTCCGCGCTCTATGGTTCCGACGCCATCGGCGGCGTGATCCGCATCACCACCAAGCGCGCGGCCGACGCCCCGCGCCTGGAAGTCAGCGCCGGGGTCGGCAGCCGCGGCAGCCGGGAACTGGCGCTGGCGCACGCCAACCGCGTCGGCCAGTTCGACTATGCCGTGCGCGTGGCCGACTCGCGCGCCGAGGGGGTAAACGCCATCACCAATCCGAGCAGCCCGGCCTTCAACCCGGACCGCGACGGCTTCACGCGCCGCAGCCTGTCGCTGTCCGCCACCTGGCGCCCGCGGGAGGGCATCGAGATCGGCGCCCACGGCATCGAAAGCGACGGCGTCAACCACTTCGACAGCAGTTGGCCTGCCGCCAACCTGGATTGGCAGACGCGGACCCGGGTCGTCGCCCACGGCGTGTTTGCCCGCGCGCGGCTGGCCGATGCATGGCAGAGCGAACTGCGCCTCGGCCGCGGCGAGGACCACTCGATCACCACGCCTTCGTCGACTGCAGGCCAGGACCGCGACGCATTCCGCACGCGCCAGGACCAAGTGGTCTGGCAGAACGACATCACCCTGCCCCTCGGACGCGGCCTGGTCGCCGTCGAGAGCCTGCACGAATCCATCGATTCGACCAATGTCTATACCAATCTGCAGCGCCGCACCGACTCCCTGGTGCTGGGCTGGAACGGCTCGACGGGCGCGCATTTCTGGCAGATCGGGGCGCGCCGCGACGACAATTCCCAGTTCGGCGCGCGGACCACGCAAACCCTGGGCTACGGCTACCGCCTGACCGACGCCTGGCGGCTTTCGGCCAGTGCCGGCACCTCCTTCAAGGCGCCTACCTTCAACGACCTGTATTTCCCCAACACGCCCTTCGTCGGCGCCGGTAACCCGCTGCTGCAGCCCGAGTCCGGCCGCAGCCGCGAGCTTGCCCTGCACTACGAAATGGGCAGTACCGAGGCTTCGCTGACCGCTTTCCGCAACGAGATCGAGAACCTGATCCAGTGGCAGGAAACCGCGCCTGGCTCGTTCTTCTACACGCCGCGCAACGTCGCCACGGCGCGCATCACCGGCTGGACCGCGACCGCCAGAACCTCGCTCAGCGCCTGGACAGTGGATGCCGGCCTCACCGTCCAGGACCCGAAGAACCTGGGCAACGGCGAAGCGCTGGTGCGCCGGGCGCGAAAATTCGGCAGCCTCGCCGCGAACCGCGATTTCGGTCACTGGTCGCTCGGCGCCGAACTCCAGGCCAGCGGTCCGCGCTACGATGCGCCGGACTTCACGACCGGACTCAACACCAAGAAAATGGGCGGCTACGGACTGGTGAATGTGCACGGCGAGTTGCGCCTCGACCACGGCTGGTCGCTGTTCGCCCGCGTCGACAACCTGTTCGACAAGCGCTACGACGTGGTGCGCGCCTCCACCTCGGAGTTCGCCGCACTGGGCACGACGCTGTTCGTCGGCGCGCGCTTTGCGATGAAATAAATGCGCGATGCCTAGCCGCCGCCGCGCCCTGCTGTTGCTCGCCGCACTCGCGGCGCTGGCGCTCGCCAGCCTGGTCGCGGCGCTGCTGGCGGGCTCTTATGCGGTGGCGCCGGGCGAGGTCTGGGCCGCCCTGACGGGGAACGGGCAGGACACCGCGGGCGCGGTGGTGAGCGGCCTGCGTCTGCCGCGCGCGCTGGCGGCCTTCGCCTGCGGCGGCCTGCTGGCGCTGGCCGGCGCGCTGATGCAAGTGCTGTTGAGGAATCCGCTGGCCGATCCCTATGTGCTCGGCATCTCGGGCGGCGCCGCGGTCGGTGCGCTGCTCGCCATGCTGGCCGGCCTGGCGCTGGCCTGGATCAACCTGTTCGCCTTCGCCGGCGCCTTCGCCGCGATGCTGCTGGTATTCGGCCTGGCGCGTGGCGACGGCAGCTGGACCCAGACCCGCCTGCTGCTGACCGGCGTCATCGTCGCCGCCGGCTGCAGCGCGGTGGTGGCGCTGATCCTTTCGGTGGCGCCGGAGCACCAGTTGCGCAGCATGCTGTTCTGGCTGATGGGCGACCTGTCCCATGCCGGCACACCGTGGCCGGCGCTGCTGGTGCTGGCGCTGGGCCTGGCCGCCGCCCTGCCGCTGTCGCGCGACCTCAACCTGCTGGCGCGCGGCGACCTGATCGCGCGCACCCTCGGCGTCCAAGTGCGCGGCCTGCGCGGCGCCGTGTATGTGCTGGCCTCGCTGCTGACCGCGGTCGCCGTGACCACCGCCGGCAGCGTCGGCTTCGTCGGCCTGGTGGTGCCCCATCTGGTGCGCCTGGCGGTCGGCAACGACCAGCGCGTGCTGCTGCCGGCCGCCGCGCTGGCCGGGGGTTCGCTGCTGGTGATCGCCGACACCCTGGCGCGCACCGTGGTCGCGCCGCAGCAACTGCCGGTCGGCGTGCTTACCGCCCTGCTCGGCGTGCCGGTGTTCCTCTACCTGCTGTCGCGGCAAACGAAAGGAAGCGCGACATGAACAGCCTGCTCACGGTGCGCGGGCTCGCGGTCGCCGTCGGCGGCCGCACCGTGGTGCGCGAACTCGACCTGGAACTCGGCGCCGGCGAGTGCCTGGCCATACTCGGCCGCAACGGCGCCGGCAAGACCACGCTGCTGCATACCCTGGCCGGGCTGCGATCGCCTGCGGCTGGCCGCATCGAGCTGTGCGGCGCCGAACTGGCGCAGACGCCGCCGCGCCTTGTCGCGCAACTGCGTGGCGTGCTGCTGCAGCAGCAGGTCGATGCCTTCCCCGCCAGCGTGCTGGAAACCGCGCTGATCGGCCGCCATCCCTGGCTCAAACGCTGGGCCTGGGAAAGCGCCGCCGACGCCCGCATCGCCCGCGCCGCACTGGCCGCCGTCGACCTCGCCGGCTTCGCCGCGCGCGACGTGCAGACCCTGTCCGGCGGCGAGCGGCAGCGCCTGGCGATCGCCACCCTGCTGACCCAGCAGCCGCGCCTGGCGCTGCTCGACGAGCCGCTGTCGCACCTCGACCTCAACCACCAGATCGCCGCGCTGCAGCTGCTCTCGCGCACCGCGCAGGAAACCGGCACCGCGCTGGTGATGGTGATGCACGATCCAGGGCTCGCCGCGCGCTATTGCGACCGCGCCCTGCTGGTGCATGGCGACGGCCGCGTCGAATCCGGCAGCGCCGCCGCGATGCTCACCGCCGAGCGACTGTCGGCCCTCTACCAGCATCCCCTGCGCATGGTCGAAGCCGACGGCCAGCGCTGCTTCCTGCCGCTTTGAGAGCCCGCCCATGAAACTGCGTTCCCTGTTCCTGCTCCTCGCCTGGCTCGCCGCCGGGCCGGCGCTGGCCGCCTGCCCGCGCATCGTCAGCCAGTCGCCCTATCTCACCGCCGCGCTGGAATGGCTCGGCCAGGGCAAGTGCATCGTCGGCGTCTCGCGCTACGACAAGCACGATCTGCCGAAGACCGGCGGCGTCCTCGACCCCGATGCCGATGTGCTGGCCATACTGCAACCCGAGCTGCT
>JAXMJU010000317.1:0-7150 GCA_034376265.1 Sulfuritalea sp. | reverse complement strand
AATCCGCCAAGGTAAGTAGTTGCTCGTCGTTCATTTCGATCACCATGCCTCGCATATTGATCGACCCCGGCTACCCGTTCAGACTCATACCCCATTGGATTCACGTCCCCCCCTCAGACTCAAACCCCATTGGACAATGCTAGGGCTTTACAGGCGGCCCTCACCTCCATATAATGCGCGCTCTCTTGTGGGGGTATAGCTCAGCTGGGAGAGCGCTTGCATGGCATGCAAGAGGTCCGCGGTTCGATCCCGCGTACCTCCACCAAACGATAAGTCCCTATCGTCTAGAGGCCTAGGACAATACCCTTTCACGGTATGAACCGGGGTTCGAATCCCCGTGGGGACGCCAGTACGCAGGAAACAGAACGCCCTTCGGGGCGTTCTGTCTTTCCGGCCATGGATTTATCCATCGACTGAAGCCCGGGTTTTCGCCATCCGCGGGACTCGACCAAGCGCGAACAGGATCGATCATGCTCCCGGAGCCCACCCATGCGCCACAGGAGGAACATGCAGTCGGCGCTGGCGCCACGGCGACAGTCCGGGAAAGCTTGCATTGACCTGTTTTCGTCCGTCAGGGATACTCCGCGCATGCGGTTGAATTCCCTAAGCTTCGACGCCCTTGCAGCAAGGCTGACGAACGGATCGTTTGACCTGAACCTGCAGGCGGCCGGGATTCGTATCGAGGAAACGTGGGATCTTCTGGCGCAAGCCTGCGCCCGCTGCGTGATTGAAGGGTTCCAGTTTCAGGTTCTGTTCCGGCGGATCAAGCAATACACACTTGGCCACCTGTGCGGCGGGATCAATCGCGAAGGAAGCGATTTCCTGAAGCTGTATCGCTCAGTGGAACGCCTCTGATGCCCGATGGCGCCTACGTGATCGCGATCGCAGGGCCCGTAGGCGCAGGGAAGACTACCCTCGCACAGGCAGTCGCGCGCGCGCTCACCGATGCGGCGATCCTGCAGTTCGACCATTACGAGCGGATCACAGAGCAGTCGATCGAGCAGGTCCGCGATTGGATGCAAGGTGGCGCCGATCTCGACGCGATAGCCATTCCGGGACTGGCCGAAGCGCTGCAGGCGCTCAAGGCAGGCCGCGCCGTGACCGATCCGATGACCGGGGCAACGATCCCGTCACGCAAATACATCCTGTTCGAGACCCAGTTCGGCCGGCGCCATGCGGCCACAGGGCGGTACATCGACCTGATGATCTGGGTGGACACGCCGCTCGACGTGGCGCTCGCGCGCAAGGTCCGGCAGTTCGCCGCGGCGCTGGAGGGGTCCGATCCCGCCGCGGTACGCGGCTTCGGTACATGGCTGCACGGATACCTGGGGAACTATCTTGATGTCGTGGCCGGACTGCTCCGCATCCAGAAGGAGTCCGTGGGCGCAGGTGCTGACGTGGTGGTCGACGGCGGACGCGGGGTTTCGGTCCTGCAACAGGAAATCGCAGACCTGGTGCGGGAGAGATTGCCGTGATCGAAACCGGAAGCGGAGTGAAGACCTTGGGCGGCTTCCTGCGCCTGATCGAAATTGATGCGGACGAAGCCGTCCGGCATGCAAACGCCTTCGATCGAATCCGTGCGGGCGACCTGCAGGCCATCATCGTCACCGGGGTCTATTCCCCGGCCGCCCTCGCGCCCGTTGTTTCGCGGCTCGAGCGCCACGAGCCGGCCTTCCTGCAGACCTGGTTCCCGGAAAAATTCCGCTCGTGGTTCTACGGCCGCAACCTGAATCTGGCCGAGCCGTCGCTCACCGGCTACTTCGACGAGGCGGCGCAGTTCGAGCGGCAACTCGAAGCCCTGTTCCCGGCCGGAGAGGGCATCGCTGAGCGCATTGCCGGCGTGCTCGCATTGCTCGACCACGGCCGGCCCTTCGTTGCGGCGCCGGGGCCGCGGCCCGGGCAGCGCTACATGTTCACCACGCTGCGCGCCCACCAGGAAGGGGGGTATATCCCGGCGCATTTCGACAACGAGCAGGCGTTGCGCCCTTCCTACGCGCACCTGCGCAGCCAGGTGGAGCTGCACATGCTGTCCTTTGTGCTTACGCTGCAAATGGCTGAATCCGGCGGTGCGCTGCAGATCTATGACCATCGCTGCGATCCTGCGGACGCCATACCGATCAGCCTGGATGGCGCGCCCAAGCCGCAGCTTGAGGGACTGGCCTCGGTGTCCTTGCGGATCCCGCCGGGTGCGATGATCGTGCTCGACTCGGGGCGCTTCCTGCACCGCGTGGCGCCCGTGGAGGGTAGCCGCAAGCGGTGGACCGCGTGCAGCTTCATGGCGCTGTCGCGACAGCGCCATGCCATGTACTGCTGGGGATGATCGTGCCACGACAAGTGCCGGCCTACTTCGATTACCTCATCGAAGCCTTCCATCGCGGTGAAGCCGGCCGCTATGTGCACCTCGGCTACTGGAATGCCTCGCCAGGCGCGACAGACGAAAGCTTCGCGGCCGCACAGCAGCGGCTGGACGAAAAACTCGCGGCCATGGCCGGCCTCGAAGCCGGGCAGGCGATCCTGGATGCCGGCTGCGGGTTCGGCGGCACGCTTGGCAGCCTCAACCGGCACCTGTCGGGAATGCGGCTCGCGGGCGTGAACGTCGACCGCCGGCAGCTCGACATCTGCCGGATGCAGCAGCCCGCCAGCGGCAACCGGTTCGAATGGCACGAGGCCGATGCGTGCCGCTTGCCGTTTCCCGACCGGAGCTTCGACCGAGTGTTGTGCATCGAAGCCATGTTCCATTTCCGTTCGCGCCGGGAATTCTTCCTCGAAGCGGCGCGCGTGCTGAAGCCGGGCGGCGCGCTTGTCGGTTCGGACATCACGCTTGCGCGATCCGCGCAGGCCCTTGAAGTACCGGGGTTCTGCATCGAGGCGCCGCTGCAGGACGGCTACGGGCCGTGGCCGGATTTCTGGGGCGACGACGCCGACCACGTGACACTGGCCGGTGCTGCCGGCTTGCGCGTGGCGGCGCTGCAGGATGCGACGGCCAACACGCTGCCGAGCCACGGATTCACCGCGCCGCACGACGCGGACGAAAGCCGCGACACCGGCAACGCGGCGCTGCGCGCGGCGCTGATGCTGCGCTGGTTGCATCGCGAGGGACACCTGCGCTATTGGCTGTTCCGCTGCGACAAACCCGCGATGGATCCGTCATGAGCGCCCCGCACGGCCGTCCGAAGGGGCGCAAGCCACAAGCCGGAGCCGCGCAGCGGCGAACCACGGTCACCCCCTGCCTTGGGGCGAAGGCAGGGTTTCGCGGAGCACTGCTCCGCGCTGCCGCAGCCGGCCGGCTATGCAGAGCCGGCCGTGGGATCGGGGCTGGGGGGAGGGTTGTCCAATGAGCGCGCAGCGCATCGCACTCGTGTGCATGACGCCCGAGCCCGACACCAGCGAACTGGGGCACCTCGACCTGCCGAGCTACGGCATACGCCGCATCCTCGCCGCGGTGGTGTCGGACCCGGAGCTCGCCGCCGCCAAGGTGGCGCTGATCGATCACAGGCGCGCGGACGTGGACGCCTACGTCGAAGCGCTGGCCGGATTCGAGCCGGACCTGATCGGGTTCTCGATCTACGTCTGGTCCACGCCCTGCCTGGTCGAGGTGGCGCGGCGCATCCGGCAGAGGCTGCCGAAAGCCCTGATCGTTTTTGGCGGCCCTTCGGCGCGCACGCCATTGTTCGACCTGCCGCCGTATGCCAACGCGCAGGCGTATCTGGATGCCGTCGTCAGCACGGAGGGCGAGGCGGTTTTCCGCGAGATTGCGCGCCTGCCGGAACTTACGCGCGCAGGATTGCGCTCCGTGCCGGGCCTGCACCTGCCGGCCTCCGGGATGTGGCTGCAGACCGGGCACCGCGCGCCTACCACCGACCTTGACGCGATCGCCTCGCCATTCCAGCTCGGCCTGATGCCGGCCGGCTCGGTGGCGTATCTGGAAACCAACCGTGGCTGTCCGCACTCCTGCCGATTCAGCGAATGGGGCGCGAGTGAATCCTCCAAGGCCGTGTTCTCCACCGATTACATCGTTCGCGAGCTGGAGGCGTTCGCGCGCCGGGGGGCGCCTTCGGTGTTCCTGCTCGATGCAGGCCTCAACCTCAACGCCAGGGGCTTTCGCAACCTGCTCGCCGCAGAGTCGCGCGTGGGTTTCCTCAAGTCGTCGCTCTTCTGGGCCGAAATCTACCCGACGCATGTCCAGGAGGAGCACCTGCAATTCCTCTCGCAGGTGGGCACGTCCTACCTCGGTGTGGGGCTGCAGTCGCTCGACCCCGCCGTGCTCAAATTGCACGACCGGCCGTTCGACCGCGGCCGTTTCGAGAAGGCCATGGGCCAGCTCACTGCGGTCACCACGGCGGAGATCCAGATCATCTTCGGGCTGCCCGGAGACACGCCGGAGGGCTTCCGGCGCACGCTCGCCTACGCGCGCAGCTTCCCGGTGGCGGTGCGGGCCTATCACTGCCTGGTCCTGCCCGACGCGCTGATGTCGCGCGGGCGGCCGGGCTGGGACATGCGCTACGACCCGGTGAACCTGTCCATGATCTCGTGCCTGGGGTGGGGCGAGGAGGACATCCTGTCAATGCGTGCCGAGCTCGACCTGGAGACGGCGTCCTGCGGCGGAAAATCAGGCAAGTACTGGTGGTCGTTCCCGCGCAAGCCCTGAAACCGGGTTTCCCCGCAAAGTCCGGGCCGCGCCGGTCCGGGCGCCGGGTGGCGCTGCTCGCGCGCTATCCCGAGCGCGACCGTGCCATGCCGATCTTCATCTCCAACCATGGCATGCGGATGGTCGAGGCCTCACTGCGATGCGCGGGGATCGACGGGCTGGCGTTGCGGACCTGGGATCTCGAGCAGGCCAGCGTCGCGGAACTCGCACAGGAAATCATCGATTTCGATCCCGACGTGGTCGGCTTTTCGACCTATATCTGGTCGTTCCCGTTCTTCGTCGAGGTCGCCCGGCTGGTCAAGGAGGACGATCCCGGCCGGCTCATCGTGTTCGGGGGCCCCTCGGCCCGGCCCAGCATGCTGAACCAGGCGCCGTTCCGCGCGGCGCGTGGCTGGGTGGACGCGCTCGTGATCAATGACGGGGAATTGACTTTTTCCGAGATTGTCGCGAGCGGCGATCGCAGCCCGCAGGCGCTGGCGCAGGTACCGGGCCTGGCGCTGCCCGCCGCCGCGGGATGGATGGAAACGCCCGCACGCCCGGCGGTGGACCTCAACGCGATGCCCTCGCCCTACGAGATGGACCTGGTGACGCATGGCGGGCTCGCCGTGCTGCAGACCTACCGCGGCTGCCCGTTCACCTGCTCGTTCTGCGAATGGGGCACGCTCGAGTCGCCACGGCGCGTGCGCGGCGTGGACGAGTTGTGCCGGGAGTTCGACGGCATGGCGCGCCAGCCCGTGGACGGCGCGATCCTGGTCGATGCGGGGCTGAACCTCAACCCGCATTCGTTCCGCAACCTGCGCGAAGCGACGCAGCGGCACGGGTTCTTCGAAAACCGCAACCTGATCTGCGAGGTCTACCCGGCCAAGGTGAAGAAGGAGCATATCGATTTCCTCGGCTCGATCGGGCAGTCGCTGGTCGGAATCGGCCTGCAGTCGTTTGACAACGAGGTGCTGGCGCACGTGGAGAGGTCATACGACGAGGCGCGGTTCGAGCAGACCATGTACGAACTGAAATCGGTCGCTGCCGTGGCGGTCGAAATCATCCTGGGATTGCCCGGCGATTCGCCGGAGAATTTCCGCCGCAGTTTCGAACGCGCGCGCAGCCTGCCCTGCGCCTTGCGCGTCTACCATTGTGTGGTGCTGCCTTCGGCGTTGATGGTGAGGGCGCCGGCGAGCGACGCCATGGACTACGACCCGATCACGCTGAAGATGCGCTCCTGTCTGGGCTGGACGGAGCGGCAGTTGCAGGCGGAATGTGACTTCGTGACGCGCTGCGCGGAGCGCGACGGGGGGCGCAGCGGGCAGTTCTTCTGGATATTTCCGCCACCGGGTGGCAGCTATTGATCACCGTCAATGTACCGGCGCCGAAATCGGCCCGGGCCGGTTGGCCGACGCAGAAGGCAGGCATGGGGGAGGCGACGCCTGGCCTGCAGGAGGGGAGTCAAGCTCTTGCCGGGTTGCAGGGATGCCACCCAAGGCTTGCCCGGGACCCAGGATCGCGATCTGAGCCTGTCCGGGACAAGAATCGCCACGAGCGAGATGGCGGGCAATGAAGGTCCGGCCCGCGGCATCGAGGGGATCTGAGGTTGACGGTGCGAAGCCGCCGCCGGTCGCCTGAGGCAGCCGGAGTCGGACGTTTTCTTTGCGACTAGAATCGCCAGACCTTCTGATTTCCCGACATCGCCATGGCCCGCATCAAGCTGCAGTTTCCCGACGACCAGTTCTGCTATTCGACCGATCTGACGGTCCGCATCACCGACATCAACGGCGCCAATCATCTCGGCAACGATTCGATGATCTCGATGATCTCGGAGGCGCGGGCGCGCTTCCTGTTCGACTTCGGCGTCGAGGAAACCACCGACGACCAGATCATCGTCACCGACCTGGCCACCACCTACCTGGCCGAGGCCTATACGCGCGACGAGCTGCGCTTCGAAGTCGGCGTGATGGACTTCAACAAGTACGGCGGCGACATCATTTTCCGCGTCACGCGCCCGGCCGACGCGACGTTGATCGCGATGGCCAAGTCGGGCTTCGTCTTCTTCGACTACCGGGCGAAGAAAGTGGTGTCGATGCCCGAGTTCTTCGCCGCCAAGTTTCCCCGGGTCAATCGGCTCTAGGCTGCCCGCGCGGAGAGAACATGGACCGGCAGACACTCGATCATTTGCGCTCCTGGATCGGCCGCCGCGAACAGGTCGACGACCTGATCACGCCTTCCCGGGTGGCCGCGCTGGCGGCGACCCTGGACCGCGACGACCCTGCGCCGCTGCCCGGCGATGCGCTGCCGCCGCCCTGGCACTGGACGCTGTGCGTGCCTGCCGCGCGCCAGTCGGCGCTTGGTCCCGACGGCCATCCGGCGCGCGGCGGCTTCCTGCCGCCGGTGCCGCTGCCGCGCCGGATGTGGGCTGGCGGCCGGTTGACCTTTCCGCAGCCGCTGCGCGTCGGCGAGGCCGTGCAGCGTCGCTCGCAGGTCATCTCGGTCGAGCACAAGAGCGGACGCTCC
>JAXMJU010000316.1:0-41160 GCA_034376265.1 Sulfuritalea sp. | reverse complement strand
TGAAGCCCCAGGCGATGCGTTCGTTCTGGCCCAGCACCACCAGCGGCAATCCGGGCATGGTGGCGCCCGCCACCTTGAGCCCGGGTGCTTCGAGCCGCGCGAAATACCACAGGGCCGGCGTCGTCAGCTTGAGATGCGGGTCGTTGGCCAGCAGCGGTTTACCCGACGTGGTGCGCGCACCGGCCAGCACCCAGTTGTTCGAACCGACGCCGTCGACGCCGGATTCCGGCGCATCGAGCAGCGCCTGCTGGCCGAGATCGCCGCTCAGTTTCAGCTCGCGATACAGCGCCGCGTAGTCGCGCACGGGCAACGGCTTCTCGCCGGGATAGGGCGGCAGCAACTGGTCGATGCGTGCCACCGGCAGGCTCTGCGCCAGGCGCATGCGCAGCAGCTCGTTGGTCCAGTTGGCGCCGAGGTCCCAGGCCATCATGATGCCCCAGGCCAGCGTGTCCTCCGGCGTCCAGGGTTCCGGCTGCAGGCCGAGGATCAGGAATTCCGGCGGACGGGCGCGCAAATGGTCGGCGATGTGGGCGTTGATGCCGGCAGTGTAGGCCAGCACCGCGGCGCGCGCGTCGGCACCCAGCGCGGCCCATTGCGCCGTCGCGGCACGCCGCACGCCGAGGGCGCGCAGAAACTTGTCGTTGTCCAGCGCGGCCGGGCCGAAGGCTTCCGCCAGCCGCCCGGCACCGATGCGGCGATGCGTTTCGAGCTGCCACAGGCGGTCCTGCGCATGGACGAAGCCGAGCCCGAACAGCACGGCATCGCGGCTGCCACCGCGCAGCGTCGGAATGCCGTTGTCGTCGCGCTCGATGCTGACTTCACCGGCCAGCCCGGCGACCTCCAGCCGCCCTGCGCTGACCGGCGTTACGCGCTGCCACCAGATCACAGCGACCGCGACGGCGGTGACGAACAGCGCCAGCAGCGCGGCGCCCAGGCGCGGTAGCCAGGTCACTTATTCGATCGCGGCGGCCGACTTGGCCTTCTCGCGCAGCACGTACTTCTGGATCTTGCCGGTCGAGGTCTTGGGCAGTGCCTCGAAGATGAACTTCTTCGGCACCTTGAAACGCGCCATGCGCTCGCGGCAGAACTCGGTCAGCTCTTCCGCAGTCACGCTGGAACCTTCGCGCAGTTCGATGAAGGCGCAGGGCACCTCGCCCCACTTCTCGTCGGGGATGGCGACCACCGCAGCGCCCATCACCGCCGGATGGCGATACAGCGTGTCCTCGACCTCGATCGAGGAGATGTTCTCGCCGCCGGAGATGATCACGTCCTTGCTGCGGTCCTTGATCTTGACGTAGCCGTCGGGCTGCATCACGGCGAGGTCGCCGGTGTGGTACCAGCCGCCGCGGAAGGCCTCTTCGGTGGCCTTGGGATTCTTCAGGTAGCCCTTCATGACGATGTTGCCGCGAAACATGATCTCGCCCATGGTCTGGTCGTCCCAGGGCACCGGCAGCATGGTTTCCGGGTCCATCACCGTGATGCCTTCCTGGCAGTGATAGCGCACGCCCTGGCGGCCGTTGAGGCGCACCTGTTCGTCGAGCGGCAGTTCCAGCCATTCCTCGTGCTTGGCGCAGACCGCGGCCGGGCCATAGGTTTCCGTGAGGCCATAGACATGGGTGATGTTGAAGCCGATCGTGTTCATGCCTTCGATCACCGCCGCCGGCGGCGGCGCGGCGGCAACCAGCGCCGAGACCTTGTGCTCGATGCCCTTGCGCCACTCGACCGGCGCACTGATCAGCATCGCATGCACGATCGGCGCGCCGCAATAATGGCTGACCTTGTGCTCGCGGATGGCATCGAGAATCAGCTTCGGGTCGACCCGGCGCAGGCAGACATTGGTGCCGGAATTGGCCGCCACGGTCCACGGGAAGCACCAGCCGTTGCAGTGGAACATCGGCAGGGTCCACAGGTAGATCGACTGCGGCGGCATGCCCCAGGAGACGATGTTGGACAGCGCGTTGAGGTAGGCGCCGCGGTGATGGTAGACCACGCCCTTGGGATTGCCGGTGGTGCCCGAGGTGTAGTTGAGCGAAATCGCCTCCCACTCGTCGCCCGGCGTCTTCCAGGCGTAGTCGGGATTGCCGGCGGCGAGGAAGTCCTCGTAGCCGAGTGTGCCCAGGCGCTCGCCGGGACCGCTGTATTCGGGTTCATCGACATCGACCACAAGGATGCTGCGACCCAGTTGCGCCAAGGCCTTCTGCACCATCGTCGAATACTCGCGGTCGGTGATCAGTACCTTGGCCTCGCCATGGTTGAGCATGAAGGCGATCGATTCGGCGTCGAGGCGCGTGTTCAGGGTATTGAGCACGGCGCCGCACATCGGCACGCCGAAATGGCACTCGAACATCTCGGGCGTGTTGTTGAGCATCGCCGCCACCGTGTCGCCAGCGCCAACTCCTTGCGCCGCCAACGCCGAGGCCAGGCGCCGGCTGCGCTGATAGGCCTGGGCCCAGGTGTAGCGGCGCGCACCGTGGATCGTCGCCACGCGCTCGGGATAGATGTAGGCGGAACGTTCGATGAACGTCAGCGGCGTCAGCGGCACATAGTTGGCCGGATTCTTGTCCAGCCCGGCGGTATAGGGATTGCTCATCGGATTCACCTTTCTAGCTTCGACAACGTTCGACAACGTTCGACAATGGCCGGCTTTTCGCGGGCAAGTTGCCCCAGCCAGTTGCCAAGATCGGCGGCCAGCGCCTGCACCGCCTCGCGCGCGGCGGCGGCACCGGCGCCGGCAGCGGCCGCGGCCGCCGGCTGCGTGATCAGGAACGCCCGCCGCGAGAGTATCTCCGATCCGTGCAACGGTGTCAGCACGGCGCGCGCTTCGAGCACCAGCCGGCTTTGCCGCGGATCGTCGAAGCGCTGCTCCAGTTCGTCCAGCGCCAGCTTCAGGCGACAGCCGGTACCGCCGAAGCCGGAAGGGGCCGACGCCAGGCGACGCTTCAGGAACACCTCCAGCAGCTCGGCCGGCGGCGCCGCCCAGCGGCTCTGCGCATAGCTCTGGCGCCGCAGGGGTTCGGCATAGGCAAACCGGAAATGCATGGCCGGGCCGGCGAGCCACGATGCCGTCCGCACCTCGATCGCCGCCAGCGGCAGCGTCGCGACCGACCCCGACTCGCTGGTCTGCGCGCCCGGACTGCCGAAGTCGTAGCGCACCGGCTCGACTAGGGACACATTGCCGCCGCATGCCGCCAGCAGACTTCCTGCAAGAATCATGGTCAGCCACTTGCTCATCGCACTTCTCCCTGTTTGGCCGGGGCGGAAAAGCCCGCTTCTCCGGGGCCGGAACCTGTCTCACCGCGACCGAACAACAGCATCTGCGGATTGTTTTCGAGGCTGTCGAGGACGCGTGAAAGCTGCCGCGAACTGGTCGCCAGTTCCTCCATCAGGGCGTTGGCGCGCGGCAGGGTGTTGTTCGTCAGCTCGTTGCCGGCGCCGGCCGCAAGCTGCTCGAAGCGCTGCGACAGGACGCCCATCGCCTTCACCAGCTCGCGCATTTCAGCCGTCAGCGGTGCGCTTTCGCCCGCCGTCTTTTCGACATGCGCCAGGATCTGCCGCAGGCTGCGCAAATTGCTTTCCGACAGCGCCTCGCGCGCCGCGGCGAGAATTTTCGGCATCTCGCGCAGCCCGTCGGAGGCCGCAGCCAGGTTGTCCAGCGTGCGCGCAAGGTTCTGAATGTTCTTCTCGTCGAGCAGCTTGGCCAGGCGCAAGGACACGACGCTGATCTGGTCGACGATGTCGCCGGCCTTGTCGCCCATTGTCTCGAACAGGGTCGGCTTCAGCGCAATGCGCGGCATTGTGCCGTCTTTGCCGACCAGCGGCTCGGTCGAAGATCCGTCATCCTCGATCTGCACGTAGGCCAGACCGGTAACTCCCTGATAGCCGAGCGAGGCCGTGCTGCCGCGGGTCAACTTGAAGCGGTTGTCGAGATTGATGCGCACCAGGATCACGCGCGGGTCCGCCTCATCGGGCTCGATGGCCTCCACCTTGCCGGCGCGAATGCCGCGATAGCGGACCTGCGCCTGGACGTTGAGTCCGGTCACGTTGCGTCGGGTTTCCAGCAGGTAGCTCGTGGTCGACTCATCGCTCTGTCCCAGCCACCAGATGGCAATTGCCGCGGCAATGCCCAGCAGCAGGGTGAAAATGCCGGCAGCCAGCGCGTGAGATCGATTTTCCATGGTCTTTTAACGTGAAATACGTCGCCAAGCGCGCTGTGTCAGGTTCGAGCGCAGCGAGCCGATCAATAGCCTCCCCGTGAGGGGAGGATGGGAGGGGCGGGCCCATTTGCCAGCTTGAGGCCCAGCGAAGGTGCGAGATTTCATACTGCGGGGTGGTCCATCGAAGCCATGAGCGTTAGAGTGACACGGCCGCCAGCCCGGAATTCTGCAGGGCCCGCACGCTGCGCTCGGAGAGGAAAAAGTTGCGGATGAAGGGATGATCGACCTGGATGATTTCGTCCGTCGTGCCGTAGGCGAGGATGCGCTGTTCGCCGAGTACCGCAACGCGCGTCGACAGTGCCGCCAGGGTATCGAGGTCGTGCGTGACCAGCATCACCGTGAGCCCGAGTTCTTCGCCGAGCATGCGGATCAGGCGCACAAAACTGTCGGAGCGGTCGGGGTCGAGTCCGGCGGTCGGCTCGTCGAGCAGCAGCAGCTCGGGTTCCAGCGCCAGCGCGCGCGCCAGCGCGACGCGCTTGACCATGCCGCCGGAAAGCTCGGACGGCATCAGCTTGCCATGGCGCGGCAGCAATTCCACCATCGACAGCTTGAGCATGACCAGATCGTGAATCGCGCCCTCGTCGTAGCGTTTGAGTTCGCGCAGTGGAAAGGCGATATTGTCGAACACGTTGAAGGCGGAAAACAGCGCCCCGTGCTGGAACAGCACGCCGAAACGCTGGCGCAGCGCGCGCTCGCGCGCCACGCCGCCGCCGAACAGCGGCTCGCCGAAGAGTTCGATGCTGCCCTTGGTCGGCAGCAGCAAGCCGACCACCATGCGCAGCAGCGTGGTCTTGCCGCTGCCGGAACCGCCCACCAGCGAAACCAGCTCGCCGCGCTCGATGTCGAGATTCAGCCCCTGATGAATCCAGACCTCGCCGAAGCGGGTGGATAGATCGCGGATGCGGATCACCGGCGTCGTCATGGCGGGGGCTCAGCCAGGCAGGCCTATGCTGCGCGTCGCGATGGCAAACGCGGCGTCGATGATGATGACGATGGTGATCGCCGACACCACCGAGGCCGTGGTATTGGCCGACAGGCTCTCGGTGTTGGGCCGCACGCGCAGGCCGAAGTGGCAGGCCACCAGGGCGACGAACATGCCGAACACCGCACCCTTGGCCAGGCCGATCCACAGATTGGCCGCCGGCACGACGCGCGGCAGGGTCTGGAAAAAGAATCCATAGGAGATATCGAGCTGCAGTTGAGCCGAGACCATGCCGCCGATCATCGCGATCGAGGTGCTCCACAGCACCAGCAGCGGCATGGCGATGGTCAGCGCCACCACCTTGGGGAAGATCAGCCGCTGCCCGCGCGGCACCCCCATGGTCGACAGGGCATCGATTTCCTCGGTGACCCGCATCACGCCGAGTTGCGCCGTCATCGCCGAGCCGGAGCGCCCGGCCACCAGAATCGCCACCAGCACCGGCCCGAGTTCCCGCACCAGACCGAGGCCAATGATATTGACGATGAAGATATCGGCACCGAACTGCTTGAGCTGCAAGGCCGACAGGTAGGACAGCACCACGCCGATGAGGAAGCCCACCAGCGCCGTGACCGGCATCGCACGCACTCCGCTCTTGTACAGGTTGGCGGAAATCTCGCGGCGCGGCAGGTCGGCGGGATTGCGCAGCACATGCACCAGGTCCAGTCCGAACTGCCCCACCAATGCCACGAAATCGACCAGATGGCGACCAATGCCGATCACCGCCGTGCCGACCACCAGCGCACCGTGCAGGGGCGACAACGGCACCACGACCGCCCGCGGCTCGTGATCGGCGGCTTCGATGCGCTCGAACACCCGCCGATGTTCGGGCCTGATCAACAGCAGCAGCGGCCAGGCGCGACCCCAGGCACGCCACAGCAGGATGGCGCCGGCGCTGTCGATCGCCTCAAGGCCCAGGCAGTCCCAGCTATTGGCGGGATCGGCGGCAGCGTCCAGCTCGGCCGACAAAGCAACTGCACGCTGCGAGGTTGTCGCCAGCGTCCAGCGCCCGGTAAGCCTGACAACGCGTTCGCCATCGCGAACGATTACTTCAATGCGCGCGACGGACATCAGTCAGATGCTTGCGTTGGCAGGTTGATGGAGCCCGGATTATAGTCACGCCTGATATCCGGCGCCGTCAGGGATCGCGCTCGATGCGCAGCTCACCGCCGATCCCGGTCCATTGCTGGGCCTCGTCGGCCAGGGCCGCCGAGGTCAGCGGCAGGACATTCAGCCCTTCGGCACCGAGCCGCAACTGGAAACCGTTGCGCGTGAATCCGGCGGCGCGCCGCGGCAGCGGTTGATCGTCGCGCGAGCGATGCAGCAGCACCGCGATGCGCAGGCAGAAGATCAGCGTCCATTCCGGGGCCTCGCCGCGCAAGGGCTGGGCGCGCTCCAGCTTGCCGCGGTGGGCCAGCACCAGGCGCGACAGGCGCGCCTGGTCGCGTCGGGAAAATCCCGGCATGTCGGCGTTGCCGAGGATGTAGGCGCTGTGCTTGTGATAGCTCGAATGCGCCACGGATATCCCCACCTCATGAAGGCGGGCGGCCCAGACCATGAATTGCGCATCGGGATGCCCGGCCTCCCGGCTCGCGGGAACCAGCTGATTGAGCAGATCGACGGCGGTATGCGCGACCCGCGCCGCCTGGCGCCGGTCCACCTCGTAGCGCTGCATGAAGCGATTCACCGTCGCTTCGCGCAAATCGTCATGGTGGTAGCGGCCCAACTGGTCGTAGAGCACACCCAGACGCAGCGCGCCTTCGGAAAAAGCCATGCGCTCCAGGCCGAATTCCTTGAACACCGCCGACATGATCGCCAGTCCGCCGGGCAGCACCGGCAGCCGGTCGGCACGCAAGCCCTGCAGGCGCAGGCGCGAGACCTCGCCGGCATGCAGCAGTTCGCTGCGCAGCTGCTCCAGCCCCTCGCGCGTCAGGCCGTGATCGGAAAAACCGTTCATCTCCAGCAGGTCGACGATCGCCTTGGCCGTGCCCGAGGAGCCGATGGCTTCGTCCCACCCCGTCTCGCGATAGGCATGGACGATGGTCTGCAGTTCGCGTCGGGCCGCCAGTTCGGCCTCCTTGAAGGAGCGCTTGTCGACCCGCCCTTCCGGGAAAAAGCGCAGGCTGAAGCCGACGCAGCCCATGTACAGCGATTCCAAGCGGATCGGCTCGATGTTCTGGCCGATGACGAATTCGGTCGAGCCGCCGCCGATATCGACCACCAACTGGCGCGTCTGCGGATTGGCCAGCGTGTGCGCGACGCCGAGATAGATCAGGCGCGCTTCCTCGCGGCCGGCGATCACCTCGATGGGAAACCCGAGCGCCGCCTCGGCCCTTTCCAGGAAAGCTTCGGCGTTTTTCGCCACGCGCAAGGTGTTGGTGGCCACCGCGCGCACCGCCCCCTTGTCGAAGTCGCGCAGGCGCTCGGCAAAGCGCGACAGCGCCTCGATGCCGCGTTGCTGGGCCGCCGTGTCCAGCCGTTTGTCGGCCGTCAGGCCCGCCGCGAGCCGAACCGACTCCTTGAGTCCGTCGAGGGGATAAATCTGGCTGGCCACGACTCGCCCCACTTGCAGCCGAAAGCTGTTGGAGCCGAGATCGACCGCGGCGATCAGTTCGTAGGCCATGCTGCGATTCTACCTCCTGCCAAAAGTTTGCCCGCTGTCATCCTGCGGTCACAAAACTGACACATAATTATCCGCTTCGAATTGTCCGGAAGCCCCCATGCCGACCCCGCGTCGATTTCCCGCAGAGCAGTTCCTCAATCGTGAACTGTCCCTGCTCGCCTTCAACCAACGCGTGATCGCCCAGGCGGCCGACAGCCGGGTACCCCTGCTGGAAAGGCTGCGCTTTCTGTGCATCGTCTCGTCGAATCTCGACGAATTTTTCGAAATCCGCGTCGCCGGTCTCAAGGAACAGCTCAAGCTCGGCAGCCATGCCGCCGGCGCCGACGGCATGCCCCCGCTCGAGGTCTTCCGCCGCGTCACGGAGCAGGCGCATCAACTGATCGGCGAACAGTACGCGCTGCTCAATGACGAAATACTTCCCGCCCTGGAAAAGGAAGGCATTGCATTCTTCCGCCGCAGCCTGTGGACCACCGAACAGCGCGCCTGGATCCGCGGGTACTTCCACAAGGAAGTCATGCCGGTGCTGACGCCGATCGGGCTCGATCCCTCGCATCCCTTCCCGCGCGTGCTGAACAAGAGCCTCAATTTCGCCGTCGAACTGGAGGGCACCGATGCCTTCGGCCGCAGTTCGGGCGCCGCCATCGTCCAGGCGCCGCGCGCCTTGCCGCGGGTGATCCGGCTGCCGAAGGAACTCTGCGGCGTCGATTACGGCTTCGTGTTCCTTTCCTCGGTGCTCCATGAATATGTCGATGAGCTGTTCACCGGCATGCACGTGCTCGGCTGCTACCAGTTCCGCGTCACACGCAATTCCGACCTCTTCGTCGACGACGAGGAAGTCAAGAACCTGCGCATCGCACTGCAAGGCGAACTGCCGCAGCGCCACTTCGGCGATGCGGTACGCCTCGAAGTGGCCGACAATTGTTCGCAAATCATGACCGACTTCCTGCTGCAGCAGTTCGGCCTGGAACGCAGCGACCTGTATCGGGTGCCGGGCATCGTCAATTTGGTGCGGCTGATGTCGATACCCGACCGGGTGGATCGTCCCGACCTGATGTATGCCCCCTTCCAGCCGGGCCTGCCCAAGGTGCTGACCAAGCGCTACGACATCTTCGCCAGCATCCGCAAGCATGACATCCTGATGCATCACCCGTTCCAGTCCTTCACCCCGGTGATCCAGCTGCTGCAGCAGGCGGCGGACGATCCGCTGGTGGTGGCGATCAAGATGACCGTGTATCGCACCGGTACCGACTCGGTATTGATGGAGCACCTGCTGCGCGCCGCCGAAAAAGGTAAGGAAGTGACGGTGGTGGTGGAACTGATGGCGCGTTTCGACGAGGAGGCCAACCTGTCGATCGCCGCCCGCCTGGAGGAAGTCGGCGCCCACGTGGTGTACGGCGTGGTCGGCTACAAGACCCACGCCAAGATGCTGATGGTCTTGCGCCGCGAGGATCAGGGTTATCGCCGCTATATCCATCTCGGCACCGGCAACTACCACCCGCGCACCACGCGCTTTTACACGGATTTCGGCCTGCTCACCTCCAATCCGGAAATCGGCGAGGACGTCAACGAGGTGTTCAAGCAGCTCACCGGCCTGGGCAAGGCCAGCGCACTGAAGCACCTGTGGCAGGCCCCTTTCTCGCTCCACTCGAAGATGCTGGGCGCGATCCAGGCCGAGATCGAGGCTGCCCGCGCCGGCAAGTCAGCGCGCATCATCGCCAAAATGAATTCCCTGCTTGAACCGGAAATCATCACGGCCCTCTACGAGGCCAGTCAGGCCGGCGTCAAGATCGACCTGATCGTGCGCGGCGTCTGTTCGCTGCGTCCCGGCGTGAAAGGCCTGTCCGAGAACATCCGGGTGCGTTCGGTGATCGGACGTTTCCTTGAACATCACCGGATTTTCTATTTCCACGCCGGTGGCCAGCAGAATATCTACCTGTCCAGCGCCGACTGGATGGAACGCAATTTCTTCCGCCGCATCGAGATCTGTTTCCCGGTGCTGGAGCCCAAGCTCAAGCAGCGCGTGCTCAAGGAAGGGCTCAAGCCCTACCTGGCCGACAACTGTCAGGCCTGGGAAATGGACAGCAGCGGCGAATACCGCATCAAGCCGACCAAACGCCCCCGCATGAGCGCCCAGGAACGCCTGTTGAAGGACATGGGGGTCAGTGCAGTCAGCGTAACGTGACGCGCGTCATCACGTTCGCCATGCCTTCGGCCATGTCGGCGCCGAACTGCTTGGCGAATTTCTCGGCGAAGTTCTGCTTGACGCTGAAATCGCGTATTTCGCTGGCCTTGAACACGTCGCGCGCAACACTGTCGACCGTGCCGTAACCATCGGCCAACCCGAGTTCGATGCTCTTGGCGCCGCTCCACATGAGGCCGGAGAACATCTCGGGGGTTTCCTTGAGGCGCTTGCCGCGGCCTTTTCTGACCACATCGATGAACTGCTGGTGAATTTCACCCAGCATCTGTTTGGCATGATCCTTGTGACTTTCGTTTTGCGGGGAGAAAGGATCGAGAAAACCCTTGCTCTCGCCGGCGGTCAGCAGGCGGCGCTCGACACCCAGCTTTTCCATGGTGCCGGTAAAGCCGAAGCCATCCATCAACACACCGATCGAGCCGACGATGCTGGCCTTGTCCACGAAGATCTTGTCCGCCGCCGCGGCGACGTAATAGCCGCCTGAGGCGCAGACGTCCTCGACCACGACGTGCAGGGGAATTTCCGGATGCGCGGCACGCAGGCGGCGCATTTCGTCGTTGATGATGCCGGACTGGACCGGGCTGCCGCCTGGGCTGTTGATGCGCAGGATCACGCCGGCCGTATGCTTGTCGTCGAAAGCCGCCTGCAGGGCGGTGATGATATTCTCGGCGTTGGCGTCGCCCTTGGCCTTGATGACCCCGTTCAGATCAACCAGTGCCGTAAACTTGGCGCCATCGGCGAACTTCTCGGTTTGTCCCCATTCCATCGCCAGACCAAGAATGACTACCAGGTAGCCAAAACCGAGCAATTTGAAAAAGATACCCCAGCGGCGACCGCGACGCTGCTCGGCGAGAGCCTCCATGGCCAGTTTTTCCAGCACCTTGCGTTCCCACTGCTGATCATTGCTATCCGACACTTTGCCTGCCTTCCTCAATCAAGAAAATTTGTCCCCCGTCCTCAAGCACCGACAAGGCGACCAGCCCTTTGCCATTGCAGCGTCCGCCCATGCAATGCCCGGAATCCGGGGCGTAGAGCGCGCCATGCGTGGCGCAAATCAAGTATAAGCCTGAATGATCGAAGAACTCTCCTTGCTGCCAGTCCAGTTCGACCGGGATATGGCCGCAGCGGTTCAGAAATGCGTGGACCTGCCCGCGATAGCGCACGGCGAAAGCCGGCTCCGCAATCCCCGATCGATCGACCGTGAAACGCAGGCCATGACCGCCGTCGACCAGTGCGTCGCTGTCGCAGATCAGGCGTCGGTTCAGGCCTGTTGTCGCAGCCACGCCGCCAGTTCGGCCACATTGGCCGCACAGTAAAGTGGGGTTTCAGCCTCCAGGCTTTCACGCGGATGTGCGCCATAGGCCACGCCGAGCGCCGCGACCCCTGCGTTCTTCGCCATCAGCAGATCGTGCGTGGTGTCGCCGATCATCAGGGTGGCGTCCGGCTCGACACCGAATTCGGCCATCAATTCCTCCAGCATCTGCGGATGCGGCTTGGAATGGCATTCGTCGGCGCAGCGCGAAGCCTGGAAACGCGGACCCAGCCCGCTGACCTCGAAAGCCCGATCCAGTCCCTTGCGCGTCTTGCCCGTGGCAACCGCAAGCATGTGTCCTGCCGCGGTCAGTTCGTCGATCAGTTCCACTGCGCCGGCGAACAGCAGCAAATCCTGATCCTGCGCCAGATAGTGATGCCGATAGCGCTCCGCCACCGCCTGGTAGCGTTCCGTCGGCAAGTCCGGCAGGGCGTGGCGCAAGGCGTCGATCAGGCCGAGGCCAATGATGTGGCTGGCGCGCTCGTCGCTGGGCGGCGGAATGTCGAGATCCCGCGCCGCCGCCTGGATGCTGGCAACGATGGCGCCGGTGGAATCCATCAGGGTACCGTCCCAGTCGAAGACGATCAGTTCAAACCGTTTGACCATAAGTCCTTGTTTCATTCTTGTCGAGTTTTTCGGTGAAGCTGCGCAATTCATCCGGCAGCGGCGCTGCCAGTTCCACCGGCGCAGCCGAAAGCGGATGCGGCAGCGCCAACTTGGCGGCATGCAGGAACATGCGGCCGAGCCCGGTCTTCTGCAAGGTCTTGTTCAGGGAAAAATCGCCGTATTTATCGTCGCCGGCGATCGGAAAGCCCAGGTGTGCGAGGTGCACCCGGATCTGGTGGGTACGCCCGGTCTTGAGTTCGACTTCGACCAGGCTGAAGTTCTCCCAGCGTGCCACCAGTCGCATGATCGAATGCGAGGCCTTGCCCTCGGGATTCACGCTGACCCGTCGCTCGCCCTCGGCCGTCAGATATTTGAGCAAAGGCAGGCGCACATGCTGCAATTCGTTGCGCCAGCGCCCCTTGACCAGCGCCAGATAGCGTTTGGCGATGGCGCCGGCGCGGAACTGGTCATGCAGCTTGGTCAGCGCGGCGCGTTTCTTGGCCACCACCAGCAGGCCCGAGGTATCCCGATCCAGCCGGTGGGCGAGTTCGAGAAACTTCGCCTGCGGCCGCGCCTGGCGCAGCTGCTCGATGACACCGAAGGACACTCCGCTGCCGCCGTGCACTGCGACGCCGGCCGGCTTGTCGATCACGATGAGCGCCTCATCCTCGAAGACAATTTCAAAATCACGCGCCGGAACAGCGGCTTGCGAGGGTCGATCGGCGGTACGCATGGGCGGCACGCGCAAGCGGTCGCCAATCTTGAGCCGGTATTCCGCGGGCACCCTGCCCTTGTTCACCCGCACCTCGCCGCTGCGTACGATGCGATAGATATGGCTTTTCGGTACGCCCTTGGCGATACGCAGCAGAAAATTGTCGATACGCTGGCCTTCGGCCTCTTCGCCGACCTCAAGCCAGGTAACCGAATCTTTGCTTAAGTCCTTCATTTGCAATATACTGCTCGCTTGGTTAGCCGTCCCGTGACGGTGTGCCCGGCGGCCCGAAGTGGCGTCGGTGGCACGGCTCCCGGGGGGTTGTTGCCGTAAGTGCAGCGTCGCTTGTCAGCGATCAAGTGCATGGCGGCGACAAGGGCGCGAAAGCAACAGGAAACAACCGCCGGAACTCACAACTCCGACCGGTAACGCGACCAGCTGATCTCAGGGTGTTTCGCTCGCCCGAAAGAGCGATACTACTAGATTGCGCGCTACACACGCACAGATTTGGGCACAGATTGCCGGACGCTGACTGCAAGTCAACGACCGCCTTACCGAAGACAAGTCATCAACCCCGTTTGCCACGTTAAACCACAGGCACCATGAACCCGCCGAACCAACCGCAAACCCGAGGCACACCGCCCGCGTCCTGACGCCCGCGATGTGCGATTTGTCGTGCCCTCCTGCAGTGAATGCGCGCGGGAGCACACATGAAACGCATGCTTTTCAATGCGACGCAGGCTGAGGAACTCCGCGTCGCGATCGTCGATGGTCAGAAACTGATTGACCTCGACATCGAATCAGCCAACAAAGAGCAGCGCAAGAGCAACATCTACAAGGCCGTCATCACGCGCATCGAGCCCAGCCTCGAAGCCGCCTTTGTGGACTATGGCGCCGAGCGTCACGGCTTCCTGCCGTTCAAGGAAATCTCCCGCACCTATTTCAAGCCCGGCGTCGACGCCGGCAAGGCGCGCATCCAGGACGTTCTCAGCAACGGCCAGGAACTCATCGTCCAGGTCGAAAAGGACGAGCGCGGCAACAAAGGCGCGGCGCTGACCACCTACGTCTCGCTGGCCGGCCGCTACCTGGTGCTGATGCCCAACAATCCCCGTGGCGGCGGCGTTTCGCGCCGCGTCGAGGGCGACGACCGCCAGGAACTGCGCGAAATCATGGACCAGCTGGTGGTTCCCAGCGGCACCAGCCTGATTGCCCGCACCGCGGGCATCGGCCGCAGCCTCGAAGAACTGCAGTGGGACTTGAACTACCTGCTGCAACTGTGGACCGCCATCGACGGCGCGGCCAAGGCCCAGAGCGGCGCCTTCCTGATCTACCAGGAATCCAGCCTGGTGATCCGCGCCATCCGCGACTATTTCCACTCCGAAATCGGCGAGATCCTGATCGATACCGACGACATCTTCGAACAGGCGCAGCAGTTCATGGCGCATGTGATGCCCGGCACCGTGAATCGGGTCAAGCGCTACCACGACGACGTGCCGCTGTTCTCGCGCTTCCAGATCGAGCACCAGATCGAATCCGCCTACTCGCGCCAGGTCACCCTGCCCTCGGGCGGCGCCATCGTCATCGACCATACCGAGGCCCTGGTCTCGGTCGACGTCAACTCGGGCCGCGCCACCAAGGGCAGCGACATCGAGGAGACGGCGCTGCGCACCAACTGCGAAGCCGCCGACGAGATCGCCCGTCAGTTGCGCCTGCGCGACCTCGGCGGACTGATCGTGATCGACTTCATCGACATGGAATCGGCGAAGAACCAGCGCGAAGTCGAAAATCGCCTGCGCGACGCCCTGCACCACGATCGCGCCCGCGTCCAGACCGGCAAGATCAGCCGCTTCGGCCTGCTCGAACTGTCGCGCCAGCGCCTGCGTCCGGCGCTTGCCGAAACCAGCTACATCACCTGCCCGCGCTGCACCGGCACCGGCCACATCCGCAGCACCGAATCGGCCGCGCTGCACATCCTGCGCATCCTCGAAGAGGAATCGATGAAGGAAAACACCGGCGCCCTGCATTGCCAGGTGCCGGTGGATGTCGCCACCTTCCTGCTCAACGAGAAGCGCGTCGACATTTCCCGCATCGAAATGCGCCACCACGTCAACCTGGTGATCGTGCCCAATCGCCACCTGGAGACGCCGGCCCATGAAATCGTGCGCCTGCGCCACGATCAGCTGAATGCCGAAGGCATCGTCCTGGCCAGCTACCAGATGGCGGAAAAGCCGATCGAGGAGGCCTACCAGCCGCCCTCGGCCAACGCCGAAGCCAAGCCGGTCAAGATCGAAGCCGCGGTCAAGGGCATCACGCCCGACCAGCCGGCGCCGATCGTCGAGCCGAAGGCTGTGGCGCCCGTCGCCGCGGCCGCTGCATCGAGCGAGGAAGGTTTCTTCGCCAGAATCGCATCCTTCTTCCTCGGCAGCAAAAAGGTCGAGGCCCCTGTCGCCAGCGACACCAAGGCCGACAAGCCGCCACGCCGCGAAGGCGGGCGTGACCGCAACCGTGACGGCAATCGCGAAGGCGGTCGCGGCGGTCGCGATCGCAATAATCGCCGCGAGGGACGCGAAGGCGGCGAACGCAAGGAACGCGGCGAGCAGGCCCCGCGCTCGCAAGGCAAGCGCGATGAGCTGCAAGCCGAGACCGGCGGGCGCAAACCGCGCGAGCCGCGCGAACCCAGAGAACCCAAGGAAGCCCGCGAGCCGAGGGAAGCCCGCGAACCCAGGGAAGCCCGTGAGCCGAAGGAAGTCCGCGAACCACGTCCGCCGCGCGAACCGCGTCCGCCGCGTGGCGAGGCCGCCCAGAACGGCGTATCGCCAGCGCCAACTCCCGACAACGAAGGCGCCGGTCAGGAAGGCGAAGCCCGCAGTGGACGCCGCAGTCGCGGCCGCGGTCGCGGCCGTGGGCGCAGCGAGGAAGGCAGCACGACGGAAGAAGCCGCCGCAGGATTCGTCGCCGTTCAGGCGACCACGCCGGTGGCCGACGAAGCCGGTATCGCGATGGCAATGCCCGCAGCAGTTATCGAGCCGGTAACGCCTCCCGTAGCGGAAACGGCTGCTCCGGCAGTCCAGGAGCAGGTCGCGGCGCCAGCCGTCGCAGCCGAAGTCTCAGCCGAAGCCGCGGCGCCCGCCGCGCCTGAAGTCGCGGCGACGGTGGCCACCGTCGTGGCGGAGCCGATCGCACCGGTCGCGCCGGCACCTGTGGCGCCCGCGCCGCAGCCCGTCGTGCAAGCCGCAGCCGCCCCTGAGCCCGTTGCTGCCCCCGTGGCGGCCCCCGTCGCGGCCCCCGTCGCGGACCCGATCATCGTGCCGCCGGCTGCGCAGCCTGCCCCGGTCGATGTCAAGGAATCCTTGCAGCAGGTCGGCCTGGTGATGATCGAAACCAGCCATGCGGCACCGGTCGCCAACAGCTTCGCGCCGGCACAGCCGCTTGGCCGCAAGCCGAAGCCGGCGCCGGTGATCCCCAACGAGCCGCTGCAACTGGTGGAAACCAAGCACGACTGAGGCTCGAGCCGGCTCAGTCCGCCAGGCCGGCGAACACCGGCCGCACAAAGTGCCTATGACCTATGCAACGGGCGCCTTCGGGCGCCCGTTGTTGCGTTCACCGGGCGGCGAACTGGCGGATCAGTTGGCTCGCCGCATCCTCCACCAGGTCGAGCACATGCTCGAAACCTTCGGCGCCGCCGTAATAGGGATCGGGCACCTCGCTCAGGTCGAAGCGTTCGCTGAAATCGAGCAGCAGTCCCAGCTTGCTCAGGTGCTGCCGCGGGCAGGCGCGCTGCAACGCTGCCAGGTGGTCGGGCCCCATCGCCAGCACGCGGTCGAAGCGAATGAAATCGAACTCCGTCACGCGCCGCGCGCGCAGGGGCGCCAGATCGTAGCCACGACGCCGCGCCGCGGCAATGCTGCGCGGATCGGGCGGCTGGCCGACATGGTAGCCATGGGTGCCGGCCGAATCGAACTCGAACAGCGGCGCCACACCCTGCTGCGCCGCCAGCCCGCGCGCCACGCCTTCGGCCGTCGGCGAACGACAGATATTGCCGGTGCAGACGAAGAGGATCCGGCGTGGCATCATTTAAACTCCATCATACTGATTATTTGTGTTTTAACGGTCATGTTTGTATATCAATGTTCATGGATATATACTGCTGAAGTGTTACCAATGTGTATCCAATACAACCATGGCAAAGCTCTCCGACCGCTACATCAGAGACAAACTCAAACCGGGCCCTGTCGACATTTGGGAATCTGACGGCGACGGCCTGAACATTCGCGTCCGCCCGAACGGCACCAAGACTTGGGTAATTCGCCGCAAACGTGGCGGCAAGACCACCACCGAAACTATAGGCGAATTCCCTGACATGGATTGCAAGGCGGCGCGCGAAGCCTTTGCAAAACGCTCATTCTCGCTGAATTTAAACAGACTCACATTTGGCGAGCTTTTGGAGGAATGGTATAGCAGGCGCATCCAACCTCGCTACCGCGTCACAAAGAACGCCAGGGTCTATATCGAACGAGCAAAGGCGGAATTCGGCAGCGTCGCGCTTGCCCGCCTGACCGCGCCTCAACTGGTGCGCTGGATGCAGAAATACGCTGAGGCGACCCCAGTGGCAGCGAACCGCTGTGCGTCGACCATGAAGCTGGCGTTGAACTATGCCGTCGAGTGCGGCTATTTGGACCGCAACCCGCTGCAGGCCGTTACGCTTCGTGTTATCGGCGGCGAGGAAAAGACGCGCGACCGGCATCTCACCGACGACGAGATCCGCGCGCTATGGTCATGGGGCCACAAGCTGCTGCGACTGCTCCTGTTGACTGGGATGCGAATCAGTGAGGCGCAAAAGGGCTACCAGGACGGCGACCGCTTTCGCATGGATCGCACCAAGAACGGCGACCCTCATTGGGTCTATCTGCCGCCGCTGGCCATCGAGCAGGTCGACAAGTTCGACACCTCGCCGACCGCCGTGCAGTCCTGGCTGCGCCGTTGGTGCGAACGCGAACACGTCGCACCATTCACCCCGCACGATCTGCGTCGCACGTTCGCCACGCGCCTCGCTGGCCTGAGCATTCCGCCTCATATCATCGAGAAATGCCTGAACCATCGCATGCAGGGCGTCATGGGCATTTACAACCGGGCCGACTACGAGACCGAGCGCATCGGCGCCGCGCAGGCATGGGCCGATGAGCTTTCAAAGATTCTCGCCGCTGAACTGGCTAATACCGCCGCCTGACGGTGAAGGACTCAGGTAAAGCGGGCCGGGAAGGCGCATTAACGCCAACCCCGGTCCTGACCATCGCAACTACTAGGAGAAGCAAATGGCTGAGAACAAGATTACCACCGCCGTAAAGTGCCGCGACGATCTCTCATTCACATGGCGCAATGAGGGCGGACGCCTCATAAATTGGAATGTCCCGCACGACCCGCGCGGGAAATGGGACGATGGGCGAAGAGTTGGCCGGCAATTGTTTGGCGAAGTTGAGTCGATAGCTGGGCTGGATGAGTTGGAAGCATTTAGGGCTATTTCATTCGCGATGAATAATCCAGGATGGAGGCCTACCGGGTGGGGAATTGAAATCGGGTTTACCGAAGCGCTGGCCGCCGCCGCGATCATTGGGCTGCGAGTCATTCGAGATGGCGCGGATCGCTACGACTTCGAGGGCGAGGCTAAGAAAGAATTGCAAGCCGAGCTCGCCGAAGCCAATAGCAAACCCAGTAACGTGGTGCAGCTGCGACCCGCTCAATAGCCTGGAATTCTCCGCTATCAACAAGCCGCCTACGGGCGGCTTTTTCTTTTCTTCGATCGCCACTGAATTTTGACGGCGCGGCGCGGTAGCGCCACTCCAATGCATTGAGCGCCCGCCCTGCGCGGTTGTTGCACTTTCCCCCTAAAACTGCAACAGCAAAACCGGCACAGTCACGCCCATGCACCAATAGACATAAGCATGGCTGTACGAATACAGGTGTGCCACTTTCCCCCTAAAAGTGGCACAGCGAAACCGGCACAGTCACGCCCATGCACCAATAGACATAAGCATGGCTGTACGGACGCTGAAATTCTCATTTGACCTAGATTGAGACAGCGCGGTCCGGCACAGTCGGTCTCATGTAATTGCTGAAAGAAGGAGTGAAGATGGGTACCGAAAACAATCAGCCAGCGGCATCGCCGGTTCTATCGATTGAGCAGTTTTGCCAATCGCATAGCATCAGCCGTGCGTTTTTCAACAAGCTCAGGCAATCGAACCAGGCGCCAGACCTGATTTTGGTAGGGCGCCGCGTGCTGATCTCGACCGAGGCGGCGGCCGCCTGGCGGGCTCGATTCACTGTGCGTGCCAAACCATGACCACCCCGAAAATGCGAACGCCGCGCGGGCTGGCAGGCACGGGCGCGACGTTCAGGAAAAGCGGCTACAGCCAGAATTCCACCGCGCAGCATGCTTATGTCAAGCGCATCGTGCAGAGCCATGGACAACACCGGCGCCCCATAAATGGGGCGCGGCGATGATGGCCCCGAATACTCGCCCAATCCCCTGCGGGACAGTGCCCTGCGTTGCGTGCGGATATCCGGTATCCCCTCGCGATAAGGTCGGCGACGTTCGTGTCGCAGTCTCTGTGAAACCTGGCGTATCAATTGCCTTGGGCGGTCCCATATGCCTCGCGTGTTCAAACAAGGCACGAAGCACACCAGAGGCCGCTCTGGCTGTACTGCGCGCTGCGTGCCCGAATATTCTGCGCTCATCGGATAAGGCCTTTTGATGACTATCGCACCTATTCAGGGCGATATTTCCCTGGCCGGCATCGACTCGACCAGGCTCAAGCCCGGCGAGAACCGGCTGCCCTGCCCGATCTGCGACCGAGGCCCAAAGGACACCGCGTTATCCGTTCGCCTTGAACCCGACGGCGCCGTGATCTGGCATTGCCACCGACTCTGCGGCATGGATGGCTCAAGCCGATCCCGCGACCACAAAACGCCACCGCAGGCGCGCCAGGCGCCCCCACGGCCCGCCGAACGACGGCGCGGGCTATCTGACTATGCCCGGCAACTTTGGACCGCTACGCGGCCCGTTTCCGGGCTGGCGGCGGATTATCTGCAGGCGCGGGCCTGTCTGCTGCCGCCGAACGATAGCGATCTGCGCTACATGCCGGCGCTCTGGCATCCATCCGGCTACGTTGGCCCCGCTCTGGTCGCGCTCATTACAGACGTTTGCACGGCCGCGCCGCTCAGCTTGCATCGCACCTGGATTCGCCAGGACGGCACAAAAGCCGACATCAACCCGCCGCGCCTGTTGCTCAAGGATCACCCCGTAGCCGGCGGCGTGATCCGCCTATGGCCAGACGACGCCGTGACCGCCGGCCTGGGCATCGCCGAAGGCATCGAGACCGCGCTATCACTGGCGCATGGTTTCACGCCGGTCTGGTCCCTGATCGACGCCGGCCACCTGGCCAAGTTTCCGATACTCAACGGCATCGAGGAACTCATCATCGCCGCCGACAACGACGACGCCGGCCGCAAGGCCGCCAACGAATGCGCCGCACGCTGGGCAGATCATGCCGCCGTGCGGATTATTTCCGCCGACGCTGATGGCGCCGACCTCAACGACGAGTGCCGAACATGGGCGACGTGATCCAAGCCAAGAAAATGCGCGAGAAGATCGCCAGCGCCAAGGCGATATCGAAGGACGGCAAGCAGAGGCCGGCGGTCGAATTCGATGCGCAAGGAATGCCGATCATCCATCACGACAACGGCAAGTTGCCCGAGATCCTTGACGGCCTGGAGCTCGCCTTATCCCTACGGCCAGAGCTCAACCTTTACCGTTACGCCGGCCGCCTGGCGCGAGTGCACCAAGCCGCTGACTCCAGCGACGAACAGATCCGCCGCCCGGCCGGCGCCGTGATGGTGCATCCGGTCGAATCGGCACACCTGGTTGAACTCGCCGGCCGGGCCGCGAAGAACTACAAGCACGACGCGCGCTCCGGCGAGGATCGGCCGTGCAACTTTCCGCGCAGCGCGGCGGATAGCTACCTGGCGCGCCTGCATTGGCCGCGCCTGCCAGACCTCGCCGGCTTTGTAGAGGCTCCGCTTCTGGCGCTGGATGGCCGCCCCATTGACCGCCCCGGCTACGACGCCGCCAGCGGCCTGTTTTGCGCCTTCGGGCAGATTTCCGGATACGTCCGGCCGCCGCAGGCGCCGACGCGCGAGCAAGCGCTGCAATCCTTCCTGCGACTCAATGCGATGTTCGACGCCTTCCCCTTTGTCGACGAGGCGGATCGTGTTGCGCTGGTCGCAGGAATCCTCACGGCGCTGCAGCGGCGCGTATTGCCCGCCGCCCCTCTGTTTGCCATCACGGCGCCATCGCCCGGCACCGGTAAGACCTTGATCTGCGAGACACTGGCCATTGTCGCCACCAACCGGCGCGCCTCTGTGATGAGCCTGGGCCATGACGACGCCGAATTCGAGAAACGCCTGGGCGGCGTGTTGCTGGCCGGCGATGCGGTAATCAGCATTGACAACATCGAGCGAGCGCTGCGCGGCGATCTGCTGTGCCAGATCGCGACGCAACAGTTCGTGCGGCTGCGGCCGCTGGGTGGATCGGGCATGCTCAACGTGCCGACGCACGCGCTCCTGGTTGCGACCGGCAACAACCTCGCGGTGATCGGCGACCTCAAGCGGCGCGTGCTGATGGTGCGCCTCGACGCACACACCGAACGGCCCGAACAGCGCAGTTTCGACCGCGACCACCTCGACGAGATCAAGGCCCGTCGGGGCGAAATCATCACCAACGCCTTGACCATCGTCGGCGCCTACCTGGCCGCTGGCGAGCCCAAGATTGCCGGCCTGTATGGGTACGGTGGCTTTGAGGGCTGGGACCGCATGGTGCGCCGCCCGCTGGTCTGGCTTGATCTCCCCGATCCCCTCCTGGCCGCTGAGGGGTTGCGAGACCAGGATCCCGACCTTGAGGCCATGCGGGCGCTGTTCACAGCATGGCATGACTGCAAGCACCTCGCGATCAGCCCGCCGACCGCCGCCGACATCGTCGCGAAGTCCGAGGACGACCACGAACTGCGCGAGGCGCTGCAAGTCGTCTGCTCAGAAAAGATCAACTCCCGCCGCCTCGGCATCTGGCTACGCCAGCATCGCGACAAGATCGTCGACGGCCTGCAACTGCGCCAGGCCGGCGCCGACGGCCATGCCAAGGTCGCACGCTGGCAGGTTTCGACCTGCGGGTGATGCGTGGTATTGCGGGTACTTTTCCTTTAGTACGTAAGAAAGTGTCAGAAAGACAAATATGTATACAGGGCTGAAAAACACCCCGCAATACCCGCCATACCCCGCAACCATCAACCCAACGTCAATCATCGTCAAGCCCTCATGCCTGCCGAGTTTTTCGATAGGGGCGGACGTGGCCATGGGGAACGCCAAGTGATTCACGGGTCCTTCCAGCGACTGCGCCACACGGGTAATGCGCACCGCGAGCGCGGGCTAGTTTCAGGAAATTTATAAGGGGGTTGTATCGTGTTGATGCAGAAGACTATTGCAAGCCATCTCGACCTAAGCCAGCAGGCAGTAAGCCAGATGCTCGCCGACCTGAGGATAGATTGGAAATCGGCGACACTCGCTCAGGTCCGCGTCGCGTACATCAGGCGCCTGCGCGAGCAGGCTGCCGGGCGCGCGACCATCGGCGATCTCGACCTGGCTGGAGAACGTGCGCGCCTGGCCAAGGAACAAGCGGACCGTGTAGCGATGCAAAACGCGGTTACGCGCGGCGAGCTCGCCCCGGTCGCGCTGCTTGAGCAAGTGCTGGCAGCGGCAGCCGGGAAGGTTGCCGGCATCTTCGACGCAATACCGGGACTAGTGCGCCGTCGCGTTCCACACCTCACCCGCGAAGATCTTGACCTGATCGCTGCCGAAATCGCCAAGGCGCGCAATACCGTCGCCGCGATGTCATTGACCGATCTGCAGAGCGATGAAAGTGCAGACGCATGGACTGCACCGCCTGCGCCTGTCGTTGATGATGGCCATCAGGACGGCGATCGCTGATCCTCGCCTCTGGCATGAACCAGGCCGAGTCCTTCGCCAGCAACGTCGCCGCCGGCCGAATCGGCCCGGCGGAGATTGCGCAGCTGCAGAAGGGGTTCTCTGGCTGGCTGGCCAGCGGTGGCGCAGTGCCGTTAGAGACCTGTCTACATCTGCCTCAGACGGTAAAAGGATTCGCACGCGCAAACCGTGACGCCTGGCTGCGAAGAGCATGGCAGCTGACAGATGCGAATGAGCCCTGGCTGAAATCCTGCGCGCTGGCGACCGAACTGGCCGACTTCTCGGCGCGGATCTGGCCGGAGTGGAAGAAGGGCGGCGGGCCGCCGGAGAGAGCGAGCGCACTACGCAGCGCACTGTTCATGGCGATGAAAACCGGCGCACGCATACCGGCTTCGTCCATGCGTCTGCACACGATCTGCAGCGCGAGGTAACAAAGGTTTTTCTTGCTGCAATTTTGCTGCTGAACTGGATGATGGCGACATCAACAACGGAAGGAACACCAAACCATGTTTGACTTTCTGAAAATCAAGAACGCCCTTGCCGACCTAGGCGGGCAAATGGCCACCCTGCGCAAAGACAAAGAAACGCTCATGCGCCAGCGCGAGGACCTTGCGATTGCGCCCGGCACCAAGGCTGATGTAATCGCCATGTTCCACGCCCACATCGACGAGCATGCCGCCCACTTTCCGCAGCGCTTGCGGCAAGCCATCGAAAAAAATAGCGGCTTCGGTCGCGATCCGAATGTGGGTCCCGATGGTAGGCCGCAATTTGGCGTTCTTAGCCAGGCGCGCAGATCGCATCACAATCCGTGCTCCGCTACCGACCTCGAAGAGAGTCTCTATTTCATTCTTGGCCCGGCTATCAAGAAGGCTACTGCGGATGCCATCAATGCCATGGATTGGCCTAGCGAAGCGGCATCCCTGGCCGACCGCGCCACGCAACTTGCCAAGTTGGACAAGGAAATCGGAAAGCTCGAACAAGCCGAGGGCGAAATGCGCCGCGCCGCCGCTGCTGCCGGCGTGATCGTCTGAGTCATTCGTCATGAGCGCTATTATTCGAAACGTCAGACTTGTGCTGACAGCGCTTGAAGCTGAACGGGGCGGCGCGCAGATTGCCGAACTTCATTTGCCCGAAATCGCCGAAGCGCGACGCGCCCTGGCCGCGACCAGGGGCATGGACGTGATTGTCGCAGTGGACAACCTGCTGCGATCCGGTCTATCACCGCGCATCGATCTACGCGAGCAAACGCGCATCGATCCCAAAGACACGGGCGAGCGCGCGCCCCAAGGTCGAATGTCGTTGCGCTTCAGATGATGATAAATAACGAATCACCGCTGCCGTGCCAGAGAGCCACACCCATAACGCGGCAGCGGACAACATTCCCCCCTTCTCGCGAGGTTCGGGGGATTGCGCGAACATGGGGAGGCAACCACCGGAAGCTATCGCTTGCCGGGCGCGGGCATGGTCCGCTCGACTTGGTGAAGGCACCTATCCAGGGGCAGGACACCAGGAGTTGCGCGCTCGCTTCTTTTCCTTCGAACGGAGATACAAATGAAAAATCAGAATGACGAAATGATTGCCTCTGCAGAGGCTGCTTACGAGCGTGCGGTAGCTGTCGGTTTAGTTCGCATTTCACCGCGTACCACAAGCAAGCGCTACACCGCCGCCGACTTCAAACAAGATGTCTTGGCGACCGGGACCGAAGCCGCACCGGCCAGCACAGACGCGACCGTCACCCAAGGCGGCGTGTCGGTTCATATCAATCTTCAAGGTGGCAAGAAATAATGAATACGAGAGATCGAATCATTGCCGCCGCGATTGCACATTGCACCAGCCCGATGGACAACTGGACCGCCACTCAAATTTCCGATGGCTGTCGCAAGATGCTGATGCAGGACGAATGCCGGGGTATCACCGATCAAGAGGAGATTGTGAAGTTTGTGCAGTTCTATGCACATCATTGGAAGCTCGGCTCGATAGCCGAGCGAGACCGCATTCTTGCAATCGACGCGATCGCGGCGCAGTTGCCACCGGGGTATGAGGCCTCAGTGCGCAGCGCGAAATTCGAAACGCGGCTCACTGCCGACGAGTTTGCGGTTCAAGTACTTCAAGCTCAACGAGCGTTCACGCACACCACGCCGGGACAGCACCACTAGAAGCGCCTCGATTCATGCCCTTCGATTTTGACCAGGCAGACGACGGCGAACACGACGACGCAGATGATTTCTGCTGACACCAACGACAGGACCGGCCGCCGCACACACTGGCTGCCGCAGGCGCTCGGCGACGTGGCGAAGGATCTATTCCCTAATCTTGATCAATGCGGCGCCGTGTTCCGCCTGGCGCGGTGCTTATCCTGGCACGATGCCCACACCCTCGAAAATATCGCGGTGAACAACAGCCACACAGAGGCCGTTTCGTTCGCCCGCGAACGCCTGCAAAAGTCGGCGCTGGCGACACGGCGCGAACACTGAACCATGAGCAAGCTCTGCCCGCGCTGCCGCCTACCCCTGGCCGTGCTGGGCCGAGTCATCGCCGTCACCAGCGACGACGGAAATCTATCTGGCGTAATCGGGATTTGCCGCCGCTGCGCCAATGAGGAACAACGGCTGCCGCATGCCGTGCATATGCGCCGAATGCAGCCGGCCCTAGAGCGTGCGCTGGCCGATCCGGCGCACTTCTACTGCACGATCTATGCTGACATCAACGCGGCCGTCCTGGCCGTGTCGTTGCTCGCTCTGCCCGACTTTACGACGCGCACGCTCGCGGCGCTGGGCTGGCTTTCTGGGGATTGATCCCGGCGCAGCACGCGGCGGCGATCAAGCGGCGGAAGCGGATTTGGGAGGCGCGGCATCCTGGTGGGCAAACTTTGCCCACGAACGTCGGTATGCGCGAGGTCGGCTTTGCAGCCGACGCCGCACGCCTTACCAGCGAACCTAAGCGCACCGAGAACAACCACCTATCCCGCGCCGACGCCCTTGGCCCCGATCTGCTCGCCATCGCCGGCACTTCGCGAATGTGTTACCAGAAGGGTAACCAAAAAGCCATTAAATGGCGTGGTTAAGCCATTTGTCGTGGGTTGCCGGTGCAGACGAAGAGGATCTTGTGCGGCATCAGGCGGCGTCTCCCGGCGCGTCGTGCGCCTCGCCGCCGAAGGCCAGGCGCTGGATGCGGAACAACTCGTCGCGCGCCGCCGCGGCCTCCTCGAACTCCAGGTTTTTCGCGTGTTCCTGCATGGCCTTCTCCAGTCGTTTTATTTCGCGCGCCAGGTCCTTTGCGCTCATCACCTCATAGCGCGCCGCTTCCTGCGCCGCCTTGAGATCGCGCACCGCCGTATCGGCATCGTACACGCCGTCGATCATGTCCTTGATGCGCTTCCTGACACCGATCGGCGTGATGCCCTCGGCCAAGTTGTGCGCCAGCTGCTTGGCCCGCCGTCGCGCGGTTTCGCCCATCGCGCGCTGCATCGAATCGGTGACCCGATCGGCATAGAGGATGGCGGTGCCGTTGAGATGGCGCGCGGCGCGGCCCATGGTCTGGATCAACGAGCGCGTCGAACGCAGGAAGCCTTCCTTGTCGGCATCGAGGATCGCCACCAGCGACACCTCCGGAATGTCGAGGCCCTCGCGCAAAAGGTTGATGCCGACCAGTACATCGAACTCGCCCAGGCGCAGGTCGCGGATGATTTCGACGCGCTCGACGGTGTCGATGTCGGAATGGAGATACCTGACCTTGATCCCGTTGTCGCCCATGTACTCGGTGAGCTGTTCGGCCAGGCGCTTGGTCAGCGTCGTCACCAGCACGCGCTCACCGGCGGCGATGCGCTTCTTGCATTCCGTGAGCAGGTCGTCGACCTGGGTGCTGGCCGGGCGCACGTCCACCAACGGATCAACCAGCCCGGTCGGCCGCACCAGCTGCTCGACCACCTGGCCCTGATGCTTGTCCTCGTAGTCGGCCGGCGTCGCCGAGACGAACACGGTCTGCGGCATCAGGCGTTCGAATTCCTCGAACTTCAGCGGCCGGTTGTCCAGCGCCGAGGGCAGGCGGAAGCCGTAGTCGACCAGGTTTTCCTTGCGCGAGCGGTCGCCCTTGTACATGCCGCCGACCTGCGGAATCGTCACATGCGATTCGTCCACGAACATGATCGCATCATTCGGGAGGTAGTCGTAGAGCGTCGGCGGCGGCTCCCCGGCCTGGCGTCCCGAGAGGTGCCGCGAGTAGTTCTCGATGCCCTTGCAGAAACCCAATTGATCCAGCATTTCGAGGTCGAAGCGGGTGCGCTGCTCGATGCGCTGGCACTCCACCAGCTTCTGATTCGTCTGGAAGAACTCGATGCGCTGGCGCAGTTCCTCCTTGATCGCCTCGACGGCCTTGAGCACCGTCGCGCGCGGCGTCACGTAATGGCTCGACGGAAACACTGTGAAACGGCCGAGCTTCTGCCGCGTGTGGCCGGTCAGCGGATCGAACAGCGTCAGCGATTCCAGCTCGTCGTCGAACAGCGTAATGCGCACCGCGCTCTCGGCGTTCTCCGCCGGGAAGACGTCGATCACGTCGCCGCGCACGCGATACACGCCGCGCTTGAAATCCACTTCGTTGCGCTCGTACTGCATCTCGCTCAGGCGCCGGATGATTTCGCGCTGGCCGATCTTTTCGCCGGTGCGCAGGTGCAGGATCATGCTGTGGTAATCGACCGGGTCGCCGATGCCGTAGATCGCCGACACGGTGCATACGATCACCACGTCGCGCCGCTCCAGCAGGCTCTTGGTCGCCGACAGGCGCATCTGCTCGATGTGCTCGTTGATCGATGAATCCTTCTCGATGAACAGGTCGCGCGAAGGCACGTAGGCCTCGGGCTGGTAGTAGTCGTAATACGAGACGAAGTACTCGACCGCGTTCTCCGGGAAGAACTCGCGGAATTCAGAGTACAACTGCGCCGCCAGGGTCTTGTTCGGTGCCAGCACCAGCGCCGGCCGGCCCAGACGGGCGATCACGTTGGCCATGGTGTAGGTCTTGCCCGAACCCGTGACGCCGAGCAGGGTCTGGAAGGACAGCCCGTCGTTGATGCCCTCGGTCAGCAGGCGGATCGCCTCGGGCTGATCGCCGGCCGGCGGGAAGGGCTGGTGCAAACGCCAGGGGCTGCCCGGAAACTCGACCACGCGCCCCTTCAACTCATGAATTTCAGCCATAACCTGTTTATTTACTTATGGAAACCCGGGAAAAACCTGATCGAAAGCACTGCCACGATCGGGTATTATTGCGCGCTTCGCACGGCCGCAGAAATTCGCCGTAGCGCCAGCGCCAACTTTCCAATTTTCCCGCATCCGGAGCATTCATGAGTTCTATCTTCGCCGCCGTCGAAATGGCCCCCCGCGACCCCATCCTGGGCCTCAACGAAGCCTTCAATGCCGACACCAACCCGAACAAGGTGAACCTCGGCGTCGGCGTCTATTTTGGCGACGACGGCAAGATCCCGCTGCTGGCCGCCGTCAAGACCGCCGAGAAGGCCCGCCTGGAAACCCAGCCGGCGCGCGGCTACCAGCCCATCGAAGGCATCCCCGCCTACAACAATGCGGTGCAAGGCCTGCTCTTCGGCAAGGATTCCGCACTGCTCGCGGCCGGCCGCGCCATCACCTGCGAATGCCTGGGCGGCACCGGCGCGCTGAAGGTCGGCGCCGATTACCTGAAGCGCCTGCTGCCCGAGGCCAAGGTCTATATCAGCGACCCGAGCTGGGAAAACCACCGCGCCCTGTTCGAATCCGCCGGTTTCACGGTCGAGAACTACGCCTACTACGACGCCTCCACGCGCGGTGTCGATTTCGCCGGCATGAAGGCCGCGCTGGCGGCGATGCCGGCCAAGTCGGTCGTGGTCCTCCACGCCTGTTGCCACAACCCCACCGGCGCCGATCTCAGTGCCGCCCAGTGGGCCGAAGTGGTCGAAGCGGTCAAGGCGCGCGATCTGGTCGCCTTCATCGACATGGCCTACCAAGGCTTCGCCGACGGCATCAAGCCCGATGCCATCGCGCTCGACCTGTTCGCCGCCTCCGGCCTGCAGTTCGTGGTTTCCAGCAGCTTCAGCAAGTCCTTCTCGCTCTATGGCGAGCGCGTCGGCGCGCTGACCATCGTCACCGACGGCAAGGATGAATCGGCCCGCGTGCTGTCGCAAGTCAAGCGCGTGATCCGCACCAACTACAGCAACCCGCCCACCCACGGCGGCGCCGTCGTCGCTGCCGTGCTCGCCAGCCCCGAACTGCGCCAGCAGTGGGAAGACGAGCTGGCCGGCATGCGTGACCGCATCCGCGCCATGCGCATCAGCCTGGTCGACAAGCTCAGCGCCGCCGGCGCCACGGGCTTCGACTTCATCAAGGTCCAGCGCGGCATGTTCAGCTACACCGGACTGACCGCCGAACAGGTGGAAAAGCTGCGCGCCGAGTTCGGCATCTACGCCGTCAGCACCGGCCGCATCTGCGTCGCCGCGCTCAACACGCACAACATCGATTACGTCGCCAAGGCTATCGCCACGGTGCTGAAAAAGTAACAAAGCTATTGCGAGCACCAGGAGGCACGGCTATAATCCGCGCCTCTTGATATTCCTCGATAGCTCAGTTGGTAGAGCGCCGGACTGTTAATCCGTAGGTCCCTGGTTCGAGCCCAGGTCGAGGAGCCATAAATACAAGCACTTAGCCAATCCCTCGGGGTTGGCTTTTTGCTTTACAGAGATACGCTCGCGAAGAGAGGAAGCAAGCCATGAGCACCCTGCCCAAATGTCCGCAATGCAGTTCGGAATTCACCTACGAAGACGGCGAGAACTACGTCTGCCCGGAATGCGCCCACGAATGGCCCAAAGTGGCCACGGCCGGCGGCGATGAGCAGCGCGTCGTCAAGGACTCCAACGGCAACGTGCTGCAGGACGGCGACACGGTGACCGTGATCAAGGATCTCAAGATCAAGGGCTCGTCGTCGGTGGTCAAGGTCGGCACCAAGGTGAAGAACATCCGCCTGGTCGAAGGCGATCACGACATCGACTGCAAGATCGACGGCATCGGCGCGATGCAACTGAAATCGGAGTTCGTGAAAAAGGCCTAGGCGATGCCGACCATGAAGATTTCCGACCCCAGCGCCGAGCAGATTTGCGACGAGTACGAGCTGATCGCCGCCGACCTGCCGCTGGAGCATGCGCAAGTGCTCGAGCTCGGCTGCGGCAAGGCCGAGAAGACCCGCGCCATCGCGCAGCAGGTCGCCGCCATCGTGGCACTGGAAGTCGATGCGATACAGCATGCCCTGAACTTGCGCATTGCCGACCTGCCGAACGTCAGTTTTCGCCAGGGAGCCGCGCAGGAAATCCCGGCGGCGGATTGCTCGTTCGACATCATCATGATGTTCAAGTCGCTGCACCATGTACCGACGAACAGCATGGACCTCGCCCTCAGCGAAATTCGCAGAGTTCTGAAGCCGGGCGGCCTGGCCTGGATTTCCGAGCCGGTCTACGCCGGAGAATTCAACGAAATCCTGCGCCTGTTCCACGACGAGAAGGAAGTTCGCGAAGCCGCCTTCGGCGCCGTCCGCCGCGCCGTCGACGACGGCCGCTTGATGCTCGTCGGGCAGCGCTTCTTCTTCACCCCGGGCCACTTCGACAGCTTCGCCCAGTTCGAGGAACGGGTCATCCGGGTCACCCATACCGATCACCGCCTCGCGCCGGAACTGCACGCTGCCGTTCGCCGAAAATTCGAGACATATTTGACGGCCACCGGCGCCGATTTCCGCAACCCGCTGCGCGTCGACATCCTGCGCAAGCCGCCCGATGGCCACGGCTGACCGCGGTTCGACGGCATCGATGCGCTAGCCAAAATTCCGACATTGCCACTTTTCCAAACCTTCACCTTCGAGACTCTGCCATGCCCTCTACCGAGACCATTTACTGCTATCACTGCACCAGGCATCATCCCCGTGCCGAAATGCGCCAGATCGAAACCAAGGGCGGCAAGCGGTGGCGCTGCATCAAATCGATCGAGGCCACCAAGAAGAGCAGCAGCCAGCGCGACGAATTCGGCAAGACCGTCACCACCATCAACCGGGCCGAGCAGCAAGCGCGCGTCAAGGCCAGGCTGAATGCCGAACGCCTGCTGGCCGCGGGCTAGCGAGTCGCCGACCGGTCCCAAGTACAATACCGGCATCGTCACCTGACCGAGGCTAGCGGATCATGACCAACAGGATTGCCGACCTGCTCGATGGCCTGGAGTTCTTCAAGGACTTCTCCTATCGCGACCTTGAAACCATCAGCCCGCATTTGATGTCGATAAGAGCGAGCAAAGGCGAAGTCATTTTTCACGAAGGCGATCCCGGCAGCTACATGCTCATCCTCGTGCGCGGGCGCATTGCCATCAGCAAGGGCGGCGACGATGCCGGCCGCCTGCTCTGTTACGAGAAAGAGGGCCGCATCATCGGCGAAATGGCCTTGCTAGACCGGGAACGGCGCTCGGCAACCTGCGTGGCCGAATCGGATTGCGAACTATTGACCCTCAGTCACGAGGGTCTCGAACGGATGACGACGGAACACCCCTATCTCGCCTATCGCTTCATGTTCTACCTGGCCCGGTTGCTATCGCGCCGGCTGCGGCGGACCTCGGGTGTCCTGGTCGAATATCTGGTCACCTAGTGGTTTTCATCGCGGGTGCTGTAGCCGACCATGGCAGACAGAAGTCTGCCCTACAACAGCTAATTCGTAAGCACCGCACTGGCGCGTTGCGGGTGAAGCAACCATCGGCACATTCAAGTCAAACCGCGGCGCGTAAGGATTGCGTTTTGCCTGGCGGCAAGGTCTTCCGAAAAACCAGAAGGAACCCAGAATGAGTCATGCAAAGTCTCGCGAAGTCGTTCTTGCGATCACCGTCACGGCGGATTTGATCAGGGGCCTCGACGCCATGCGCGCTGCCTGGCGTCAGGATCCGCATTCGGTGCCGCGCGGACTGACCTGCTCGGAATCGAAGGAGGGCCATTTCGCCATCGTCGCGGCCGAATCGGTGTTCACCGTGATCCCGGGCGCATGCGTGATCAAGGGCATCGGCGCCGTGGAACTGCCGGGAACGGAACCCGTGTTCGAGCCCGGGGCGAGTTCCAAGACCCTGGTGCTGCGCGACACGCCGGAGGGCTGGCGCTTTTCGGTCAAGTATGTGCCGCCGATCGTGCGTGAAAGAAACACCCGGTGAGCGGCGGCACGAACATGACTTACGAGGAATACCTCGACGAGGTCGCCACGCTGATCACCGAGAAATATGCCGTCGCCGACGCAGCCGCGATCGGCATGGTGATGCGAGCCCAGGCGGACGACTTCTTCGTCCGGCACGACGACGATCCATCGATGCGCAACTTGGATCGCGCGCATCAGGACGCAAAGACCGTTTTCGGCAAATACAAGTAACCGAGCGCCGGCGCGCTCAGGGTTCCCGCAACAGGCAGCGCAGGTCGGCCGCGATTTCCGCGGCGGAGAGCGTATCCCGCAGCAGCAGGCGCAGCCTGCCACCCGGGTCGTAGGCGTAGCCGAACACGGCATGGTCGATGTGATAGCTGTTCGCCGTGGCGCCAGGCACCTTGCGGTAATAGACGCGGAAGCCGAGCGCCAGATCGGGAGTGGCCGCGGGCGTGTCGTAGAGGCCGAGGAAAGTGGGATCGAACGCCGTGACGTAGTCCCTGAGCGCCGCGGGCACATCGCGCTCCGGGTCGAGGGTGACGAACAGCACCTGCACCCTTGCGGCATCCGCTCCCAGCAAACGCATGGTTTCCGCCATGCGCTGCAGCGTCAGCGGGCAATAGTTCGGGCATTGCAGGTAGCCGAAGAACAGCACCACGGCCTTGCCGCGAAAATCCGCCAGCGTGCGCGGGCGCCCGTCGTGGTCGGTGAGGCGGAAGTCCTGCGCGTAACTCCGCGTACGGCCGATGTCCACGCCATTGAAGCGGCTCGCCGCGGCCGCGCCCAGGCTGGCGAGCAGCGCGGCGGCCAGCAGCAGGCGGATCAGGGCGGCGGCAATCCTCATCGGCCGAGCTTAGCCGATGTTTTGCCGGTATATGCAGTCTCATCCAGCGCCTCGCCGTGCCGCCAGCGCCAACTTTCTGTGGCACGGCGAAATGCTGGCAAAATACCGGCAAAGCCATCCGGATACATGGGGAAACGGAAAAGTGATGCGACGATTGATCAGCGGACTGATTCTGGCTTCCGGCGTCCTGGCCCTGCCGGCCGCGGCGCAGCCCGACGCGGATCAGCAGCGACGCCTGGCGGAGCAGAAGCTCAAGCTGGTCGAGATGCTGGTCGCTTCGCCGGCCGCGCAGGCAGCGGCCGCCAGCGGCGATGCCGACAAGGCGGCGCTGATCGAACGCAGCAGGGGCTTGCTCAAGGATGCCCGCGAAGCGCTCGCGGCGCAGCGCCACGCCGATGCCGCAAAGGCGCTGGACGAGGCCTTGCGCAACGTCTCCCGGGCCAACAGCCGCAATTCCGGGGGGCTTGCGGACAGCGTGCAGAAACAGCGGCTGCAGGACATGAGTGAGCAGGTGGCGACCTACCGCACCTCGCTGGTGGATCTCGGCAACAAGCCGTCGGTCAGCGCGGCCGCGCAATCGGCGCTGCAGCGCGTCGATACGCTGGCCGACGAAGGGCGCAAGCTGGCCGCGGCCGGGCGGCTGGGCGACGCCAACCGGAAAATGGCCGAAGCCTACAAGCTGGAAGTGGAGGAAATCTCGCGCCTGCGCGCCGGCGAGGTGGTGACGATGTCGCTCAAGTTCAATTCGCCGGCCGACGAGTACGTGTATGAGCAGAAGCGCTTCCAGTCCAACGAAATCCTGGTCGGCATGATGATCGCCGAAGGGCGCGCCGCAGGCGACAAGCGCCGCACGGTCGATGGCTTCATCCAGGAAGCCGGCCGTCTCAAGGAGGAAGCCGCCAGCCAGGCGCGCACCAACAATCACACGGAAGCCGTGGCGGCCATGGAAAAGGCCTTTGTCCAGCTCAATCGCGCATTGCAGGCGATGGGCGTGCCGGCGTTCTAGGAGAAGCAAACAATGTTGCAAGCCTTCCTTCGTCTCTGGCTGTTCCTGGCGCTGGGCAGCGCGGCGCAGCTGGCGCAGGCGGCCGACGCCGACGCCGACGCCATCAATCTTGCCGGCCAGCAGCGCATGCTGTCGCAGCGCATCGTCAAATCCTGGTGCCAGATCGGCCTCAACGTGCAGCCGACGCTGTCCAAGCGCCAGCTCGACGAAGCCATCCGCCGCTTCGAGGACAACCTGAAGGCGCTCGATCCCGTGGCGGCCAGCCCGCAGGCACGCACCGCCCTGGCCGGCCTGCGCGCCGCCTGGTCGCCACTGCGCACGACGGCGCTCGGCGTGATCCGCCAGGCCGATGCCGAACTGATCGATGCCCGCGCCGAAGACGTGCTGATGGCGGCGGAACGGCTGACCCGCGCGCTGCAGGATCAGAGCAGCGCGCCGGTCAGCCGCTGGGTCAATCTCGCCGGCCGCCAGCGCATGCTCTCGCAGCGTCTGGTCAAGGTCTACATGCTGCGCCAGTGGGGCATCGACAATGCCCGCCTGCGCGACGAACTGGATTCGGTGCAGAACGAGTTTTCCGGCGCGCTGGTCACCCTGCAACAGCGCGCCGACAACAGCGCCGCGGCCCGCGGCGAAATCGAAAACCTCGCGCTGCAGTGGGAATGGCTGCGCACGGCGCTGGCCACCGAAGGCGCCGAATCCTTTCGCCTGATCCTGGCCGAAGGCGGCGACGCCGTGCTGGAACTGGCCGACCAGGTGACCCGCCTCTATCAGCAGTCCGCGCCCTGATTCCGGGAGATCCACCGATGTCATTTCGCCGCCGCCAGTTTCTCCAGACCACCGCCGCCCTCGGCGCCGCGCTGGCGCTGCCGCTGCGCGCGGCCCCGCGCAGCGAGCGCCGCATCGAGCTGATCCCGGCCGAACTCAAGGTCGCGCTCGACCCGGCCAGCGCCGGCCAGACCCGCGTCTGGAGCTTCAACAACCAGTTCCCCGGTCCCTTGCTGCGCTTTCGCCGCGGCGACCATGCCCATCTCGCGGTGAGCAATCAACTGCCCCAGGAAACCACCGTGCATTGGCATGGCGTGCGTGTGCCCAACGCCATGGACGGCGTGCCCAGCGTCACGCAACTGCCCATCCCGGTCGGCGGCCGCTTCGACTACCGCTTCGAGCTGCGCGATTCCGGAACCTACTGGTACCACCCGCACCAGTCCAGCTTCGAGCAGGTGCCGCGCGGCCTGTACGGCGCGCTGATCGTCGAGGAAGACCAGCCGCCGCAGGTGGACCGCGAGGAGGTCTGGCTGCTCTCCGACATCAAGCTCGACGAGCAGCGCCAGCAGGTCGAGGATTACGGCCGCATACTCGACATCGCCAACCAGGGACGGCTCGGCAACCAGCTGCTGGTCAATGGCCTGATCGCCGGCGCCGAGCGGAAAATCGAGGTACGCGCCGGCGAGCGTTTGCGCCTGCGCCTGATCAACGGCGCCTCGGCGCGCTTCTTCCGCCTGGCGCTCGAAGGCCATGCGGCGCGCATCATCGCCTGGGACGGCCAGGGCGTGACGCCGCATCCGTTGCCGGCCGACGGCCTGCCGCTGGGACCGGGCATGCGCGCCGACCTGATCATCGACTGCATGGAAAAACCCGGCCAGAGCTTCGCCCTGCGCGATCTGGGCCGCCCGCCGGCCGGCGCCACCGTGCTCGGCATGCTGGCCTATTCGAACCAGGCGGCGGTGCGCAACGCGCCGCTGAAGACGCCGATCGCCCTGGCGCCGAACCGCATCGCCGAGCCGAACCTGGACAAGGCCAGCGACCACTACATCATCTTCCAGGGCGGCATGCGCGGCACGCCGGTGATCGGCATGGTCGACGGCAAACCGGCGCGCATCCAGGACATCATGGCCAAGCAGGGACTGGCCTGGACCATGAACTACAACGCGCAGCACGAACACGCGCTGATGCACGAGCCGCTGCTGCATCTGGCCAAGGGCGAGCATGTAATTCTGCACATGCTCAACGAAACCGACTTCGCCCACCCGATGCATCTGCATGGCCATTTCTTCCGCGTGCTGGCCATCGACGGCGTCGCCACGCCGCACCGCGAATGGCGCGATACCGTGATCATGGCGCCGCGCCAAGCCATCGATGTCGCCTTCGTCGCCGACAATCCGGGGGAATGGATGTACCACTGCCATATCCTCGACCATGCCGCCGGCGGCATGATGGGAACCGTGGTGGTCGAGTAGCCGGAAAGTTGCCGCTGGCGCCACGGCGCCACGCTTCCACACCACGCGAAGACGACGTATGCACAAGCCCGATCATGCCCACCTTTGAAATCCTCGGCCTCGCGGCCCTCGCTGCCCTGGCCTGGCTGTGGTACGACAGCGTCCAGGTGCGCGGCGTCGGCATCGGTGCGGCGAAAGCCGCCTGTGCCGCCGAAGGCCTGCAACTGCTCGACGACACTGTCGCCATCGCCAGCCTCAGGCTGGCCCGCGACGACGACGGCCGCGTGCTGCTGCGCCGGGTGTATGGTTTCGATTACAGCGACACCGGGAACAATCGCCGCAGCGGCAGCGTCGTCCTGCTCGGGCAGCAAGTGCTGATCGTCAATGTCGGCCTGCGCCTGGTGGCATCGACCCCGACCTTGCATTGAACCGCACCAGCTCTGAGCCGGCCGCCAGTTTCGAACAACAAGGTTTCCCGGCTGTTGTTCGCTTCATGCCGGCGCGGCGCCCGCCCCTACCATCTGCGTCCGCCCTGCCCTGAAACATTCACCATTATCCACAGAAGAACCGGAGTCATGAACATCGTCCAGCATCTGCCCACGCCTCAGCCCGTTTCCGACCCCGATCCCATCGTCGGCGGCCGCGTCGAACTGCAACTGCTGACCACGCTCAAGTGCAACCTCAAATGCACCTATTGTTCGCTGGGCGTCGGCGACATGCTGGGTTCGCAGACCGAACTCAAGTACGACATCGAGCAACTCGCGGCCTTCGTCGCCCGGCATCTGCAGGGCAAGGAAATCTACGTCACCTTCTATGGCGGCGAGCCGACCCTCAACCTGCCCATGATGCAGGCCGTGATGCGGCGCTTCCCCGAGTTCCGCTACCAGCTGCAGACCAACGGCACCCTGCTCGACAACCTGCCCGACTGGATGCTCGGACGCTTCTCCAACATCCTGGTGTCGATCGACGGCGGCGAGCAGATCACCGACGGCTACCGCGGCCGCGGCATCTGGCGCCAGGTGATCAAGAACCTCAACCTGGTCCATCAGCGCGTCGGCGGCAGCATCACGGCGCGCGTGACCTGGGGCAACCCCGACACCGGCTTCGAGGAACTCGACGAGCTGGCCACAGCGGTCGAAGCCATCGATTACCTGTACTGGCAATTCGTCGCCGACGAAATGTATGCCGGCGATTCGGTCGACCGCCGCAAAGAGGTGCTGGTGCGCCTGATCGCCAAATTTTTCGCCGGCAGCGAAACGCTCTACCCGCTGGTACCGCTGATGGGCATCGTGCGCAACAAGGTGCTGCCGACGCGCGGCCAGGAGCTGTACGCCGGGCGCACCCAGTGCCGCGTCTCGACCCACCTGATCAACGTCATGCCCGACGGCAAGATCTTTCCCTGCCCCGACATGATGTATGCCCCGGAAATGCAGATGGGCGAAATCCAGGGCAACTGGCTGCGGAAAAGCCCGCTGCAGCCCAGCCCGGAAATGCCCTGCGAGAGTTGCGAGGCCTTCCCCTGGTGCCGCGGCAACTGCATGAAGAATCTCTACCTGGGCTATGTGAAGAAGGACGAGCGCTATCGCCGCAACGTCGTCGAACCGATCTGCGAACTGGTGAAATTCATCGGCCGCGAGATCGACAGGCACGACCCGCATGCCTGGTTCGCCCGGCTGCCGCTGACTCTGCGCAAACGCCTGGTCGACGCCGAAGTCTACGAATATGTGGAGATCATGCCCTAGGGCCGTGTCCGGGGCGGACTTCGGTCCGCCATGGCCGGCTGAAGCCGGCCCCGCAGCGGCTCCCACGCCGGATTGCGGAATCCGGCGTCAGAAATGCTCGAACATGTTGTGCGGCGCCTGCGTGCCCATCCGGGTATGGATTTCCAGCGCCATCTTGCGGTCGGTCAGCAGTATGTGCTGCACCAGCCAGTTGGTCAGGAAGGCCAGCATCTCCTCCGCGACCCATTCGCTGTCTTCGCCGCGGGCCTGCCAGAGCTGGTCCAGGCGCGCCACGAAGCCCGCATGCGCGGCCCGATGCTTGGCGTAATGCTCGGGGTCGACCTGCGCCTCGGCCATCAACTGTTCTTCCAGCCCGAAATGCTCGCGCACATAGTCGCGCAGTTCGGCGAACACCTGATCGAGTGTCTCCGGCGAGCACGATTTCGCGGCGTTGAGCCGGTTGATCAGGGCGAACAACTCCTGATGCTGCCGGTCCACCTCCGGCAAGCCGGTGTAGTAGTCCAGCCCCCATTGAACGGTCTTCATGCGTTTTGCCCTCCTCCGCCGAATCGACCCGATCGGCCCGCCGCCGCTTTGCGCGCGCGGCGGATGGCGAGCGGAAATCCAACAGCTTGGTATCGCGCTGCTCTCAACCGCAGTCTAATCCGCATTTTATGCCAAAGGAACGCGCACGCCGCCAGTGGCGATTGCGGACCGGCAGTGGCGGGCCAGGTTTGGTAGCATGGGCGATCGCCTTTGCGCGCAAAGTCCAAGAGGGAATTCATCGATCATGGATTTTCCCGTCTCCGCAAATCTCCGCCGGCTGGCACGCTGCCTGGCCCTGGGCTGGCTGCTGACCGCGCCCGCGGTCCGCTGCGAGAGCTTGCAGGCAACGGTGCTGGAGGTTGTCGAAGGCGACATCATCACCGTGGAGAACAGCCGCAAAACCCGCTACAAGATCCGCCTCGCCGGCATCGACGCGCCGGAGCCCAAACAGGCATTCGGCCGGGAAGCGCGCAACAACCTGACGGACCTGCTGCTGGGCAGGAAAGTCAGTGTCGAACGGCGCAAGGATGACGACTACGGACGCATCGTCGCGCGCGTCATGGTTCAGCCGCCCGACTGTCCCAGTTGCGCCCGGACGCGCGACGTCGCGCTGGCGCAGCTGGAGGCCGGCCTGGCCTGGTGGTATCGCGAATATCGCCGCGAGCAGTCGCTGGAAGAACAGGGCTATTACGAGTACGCCGAGTTCGACGCGCGCGCCCGGCGCATCGGCCTGTGGCAGGACATGGCACCCTTTCCGCCGTGGGAGTGGCGCAAGCGGGAAAGCAAAGCCTACTTCACGCGGCTGACGCCACACTAGCCGCAGGGTTGATATTGGCGCGGGGCGCGGGTACAAACGCCGTATCGCCAGCGCCAACTCTCTGCCGGCCCCGCCCCACCCGCCATGAACGACATCCTGCGCAATCTCCCCGGCCTTGCCGCGCCGCTCGACCTCTGCGACCCCTTGCTGGCGAGCCGTTTCGACAACAGCTTCGTCCGCGAACTGCCCGCCGACCCCGTGCAGCGGGACGTCCCACGACCGGTGCGCAAGGCCTGCTACAGCCGGGTCAGCCCGACCCCCGTCGCCGCACCGCGGCTGCTGGCCTGGAGCGACAACGTCGGCGCCCAGCTCGGCATCGCGCGCCCGCAAACGCCGGATGGCGCCGCGACCGATGTACTCGCCGGCAATCGCGTGCTGCCCGGAATGCAGCCTTACGCCGCGCGCTACGGCGGCCACCAGTTCGGCCACTGGGCCGGCCAGCTCGGCGATGGCCGGGCGCTGACGCTGGTCGAGCTGATCGGTGCCGATGGCCAACGCCACGAACTGCAGCTCAAGGGCGCCGGCCGCACGCCCTACTCGCGCCACGCCGACGGCCGCGCGGTGCTGCGCTCCTCGCTGCGCGAATTTCTCTGCAGCGAAGCCATGCATCATCTCGGCGTGCCGACGACGCGCGCGCTCTCCCTGGTCGCCACCGGCGAGCCGGTCGAGCGCGACATGTTCTACGACGGCAATGCGCAGGACGAACCGGGCGCCGTGGTCTGTCGCGTCGCGCCCTCCTTCGTGCGCTTCGGCAACTTCGAAATCCTCGCCGCGCACGAAGAGCTGGACGAACTGCGGCGCCTCGCCGATTACGTGATCACCACTCACCATCCCGAACTCGGCCCACCGTCGCCCGAGGTGTATGCACAATGGTTCGACGAAATCTGCCGCCGCACCGCGCTGATGGTGGCGGAATGGATGCGCGTCGGCTTCGTCCATGGCGTGATGAATACCGACAACATGTCCATCCTCGGCCTCACCATCGATTACGGCCCTTACGGCTGGCTGGAAGGCTACGACCTGGGCTGGACGCCGAATACCACCGACGCGCAAGGCCGCCGCTACTGCTACGGCCGGCAGCCGGAAATCGCGCAGTGGAACCTGCTGCGCCTGGCCGCCGCCCTGTCGCCGCTGATCCCCGCGGTCACGGATCTGGAAGCCGGCATCGCCGGCTACGGCCGCGTCTTTGCCGCAGCCGCGCGCCGCATCACGGCCGACAAGCTCGGCCTGCTGGCGCTCGACGCGGACGACGACGCGCTGCTGACCGAGCTCGACGACTTGCTGCACGCGGTCGAGACCGACATGACCCTGTTCTATCGTCAACTGGCCGCGGTGCCGACCGGCCGGGCTGCGGTGGAATTGGCCGACGACGAACTGCTCGCCCCGCTGCGGCCCGCCTTCTATGTCGACGCCGGCGACTGCGGCCGCCACCTGCTGCCCTGGCTGCGCCGCTACGTCGACCGCGTGCGCCGCGAGCGGCAGGACCCCGCCGCGCGCCAGCTACGCATGAACCGCTGCAACCCCAAATTCGTCGCGCGCAACTATCTGGCGCAGCTGGCGATCGACGCGCTGGAACAGGGCGATGCAGCGGTCATCGAGCGCCTGCTGGCGGTGCTGCAACGCCCCTACGACGAGCAGCCCGAAAATGCGGATCTGGCCGCGCGCCGGCCCGAATGGGCGCGGCACAAGGCCGGCTGCTCGGCGCTGTCCTGCAGTTCCTGAATTTGCCGCGGTAATTTTTCCGGGTAATTTGTCGCGGTAAACGGCAAAAGGCCCATTCAGGCATTTCACCGGAACGGACCTTTTGCTTGCCTCTTTAGCTGCACTTGTAATGCGCCCGCAAGCTGTTGCACAAATCGGCGCTGCCCATCAGGGCTGGAGCCTGGATGACTCCTGATCACAGGGTGGAACGGTAGGTCGCGGACGTTTTTTCAGCGCTAGATTCCTCCTGAAACTGCCCTCAAGTTGAACGCAAATTCACTGTATGCCTCGTCGCGCGCAATGTCAAATCGGAGCATTGTCCAATGGGGTTTGAGTCTGAGGGGGGGACGTGAATCCAATGGGGTATGAGTCTGAACGGGTAGCCGGGGTCGATCAATATGCGAGGCATGGTGATCGAAATGAACGACGAGCAACTACTTACCTTGGCGGATT
>JAXMJU010000315.1:0-7944 GCA_034376265.1 Sulfuritalea sp. | reverse complement strand
AGCCCAGCGCGCTGGCAAATACGTGATTGACGTCGCGGTGATGCGCCTCGTCGGCGCGCACCGCGATGATGACCTCGCGCAGGCGCGCATCGGGCGCCAGCTGCCAGTAGTCGATGGCGATGCCGGGCGCGGCGACGTTGCGATAAGTGCCGTCGTCCACCCCGGCCAGATACTCCGTGTAGCTGTACACCGCCTCTTCTTCGAGATAGCCGACGAAGCGGTGCGCGGTCCTTGCCGACACCAGGTAGAGCAGGAAGAACAGGGTATAGAAGACCACCTGCGCAACGAGGATCAGCAAACGCTCGAACTGCGTCGGTCGCGCGATATGGATGAAGGTCATCAGGTGCATGCGCTCGTTCTCGGCTTCGTCGAGCAGGGTGCGGATCCAGCCCCGATCGCTTTCCATGCGACGCAGCGCGCGCAGGTGCTGCAGCGAGCCGGCGACCATGCCCGGCACCGCCGCCACCGTTTCCAGCACGATGGCGCGATGGCCGTAGCGCCCGGCAAAGAGGGCGTCGGCGAAGAAGCGCAACAGCTTGACCAGGCCCAGGGCCAGGCGGTCGCCGAACTGCTGCGGTGCGTAATGCGGTTCGAGCCCCGGCGTGGGCGGCATCGGTGCATTCGATCTGTCGGTGCCGTCCGCACCGGGTGATGTGCTCGCCGTCACAGTCGTCCCATCAACAACAGCACGATGATGATGACCAGCACCAGGCCCAGTCCGCCGCTGGGCGCATAGCCCCAGCTTCTGCTGTGCGGCCAGGTCGGAATTGCGCCCAGCAGCATCAGGATCAGGACAATCAAAAGAATCATTCCAAGGCTCATGATGTTCTCCTCAAGGGGTTGCGGTTCAATTGGCCGGCCGTACCGGCGTATCGGCGATTTCCATGTGCAGCAACTGTCCGCGAATCTCGCCATTCGGGTGCCGCGCGCTATGCACATTGACGTACAGCTCGCCGGCCTTGAAGCTCGCGTACTGGGCATCGGTCAGCCGGGCATTGGGCGGAACGGCAAAGCTGTCGTCGGCGGTCCGGGTCAGGGTGATGATCGGCGGTCCGTTCTGCCCCGTGGCGGCCGCATGAATATGCGCCGCGGTCGGCACCAGCCCGACCGTCTTGATGCTGCCGCTGACGGTCTGGTCAGGCAGCACCGTGATTTGTCCGGTGCCGGTCGCTGCGGTTTTCACCGCAGGAATTTCGGCGACACCTTTGAGCATGATCGCCATCGGCTGCTGCGCGTGGAGGCTGATCGAGGCCAGCAACAGCAGGGCCAGCGCGACACCGCGCGCGACGCCCGGGCCGGGGAACTTCAATGCATTAGTCATGGCAACTCCTGAAATGGCCAAACGGCAGGCGCACTCGCCGCAGCGGCAAGACCTTGCACCCGAGCCTGCACCATGCGCCGCGCGCGAACTCGATTCCGTTCGCTGTCGCACACAAGGCGCCGATCGATGCTCATCTGGATCGGCGGCCGGGCGTGGGAAAGATCATCGGCACGTCCTTGCGGTACTGCGCGAAGGCAGCACCGTGGGCGGCGGCGAGATCGCGCTCCTCGAAGAATATGCCGATGAAGATGTAGGCCGTCATGGCCGCCGAGAACAGCAGATGTCCCAGCGTCATGGTCGGGGTGGCCCAGAACGCGATCAGGAATCCCAGCATCAGCGGATGGCGCACGAAGCGATACAGCGCCCCGGCGTTGAATGGCACCGGGGTGTAGTTCACGCCCCGCAGGCGCAGCCAGACCTGGCGCAGGCCGAACAGCTCGCAATGACTGAGCATGAAGGTCGACCAGAGCGCGAGCAGCCATCCCAGCCAGAAAAGTGCCTGCAGGCCGCCGCGGCCAAGCGGACTGTCGACCTGCCAGATCACGCCGGTCAGCGCTTGCCACTGCCAGAACAGCAGGCCGAGCAGCAGGCTTGAGATCAGCACATAGGTGCTGCGTACCAGCGACGGGGCGACCATTCTGGACCACCAGGCCTTGCAGGCCGGACGCGCCATCACGCTGTGCTGCAGCGCGAACAGGCCGAGCAAAACGCCATTGACCGGCAGGGCCGCGGTGAGCGGTGCGGACGGCGCGGAGTCGATCGACTTCGGCACGGCCAGATTGCCGACAAAACCGATGGCATAGAGAAAGCTGGCCACGAACGCCGCATAGCAGAGGATTCCGTAGATGAAGCCGATGATTGCCATGCCGCCGGGAGCCGGGCGGTCGGCGGGGATCGCGGCCAGGAAGCGGCGCAGTCGATGCGGCAAGGCCATGGCTCTCAGCTCTTGAGGAATTCCAGCAGGTCGGCGTTGAGCTGGTCCTTGTGCGTGTCGGCCAGGCCGTGCGGTGCCCCAGGATAGATGGTCAGCGTCGAGTTGTTGACCAGTTTTGCCGCGCGCAGCGCCGACGCGGTGATGGGTACGATCTGGTCGTCGTCGCCGTGAATGATCAGGGTCGGGATGTCGAACTTTTTCAGGTCCTCGGTGAAATCCGTTTCCGAGAATGCCTTGATGCAGTCGTAAGTGCCCTTGTGGCCGGCCATGATGCCCTGGTGCCAGAAAGTGTCGATCATGCCCTGCGAGACTTTGACACCGGGCCGGTTGCCGTTGAAGAAGGGGCCGCTGGCGAGATCCCGGTAGAACTGCGAGCGGTCGGCGAGCGAGGCGGCGCGGATCGCGTCGAACTTCTCCAGCGCCATGCCGTCGGGATTGTCTGCGGTTTTCAGCATCAGCGGCACGACGGCGGCGATCAGGGCGACCTTGGCCACCCGCGACGCGCCGTGGCGGCCGATGTAGCGCGCCACTTCGCCGCCGCCGGCGGAAAAGCCGACCAGTACGACATCTCTGAGGTCGAGGGTTTCGATCAGTTGCGCCAGGTCGTCGGCGTAGCCGTTCATGTCGTTGCCCTGCCAGGTCTGGGCCGAGCGGCCGTGGCCGCGCCGGTCGTGGGCGATGCAGCGATAGCCTTCGCCGGCGAGGAACAGCATCTGCGCTTCCCAGCTGTCCGCACTCAGCGGCCAGCCGTGGCTGAACACCACCACCGGTCCTGCGCCCCAGTCCTTGTAGAAGATCTGGGCGCCGTCCTGCATCGTGATCGTGCTCATTACTGCCTCGCTTCTGTCGGGGATAAGAATTTCTCCGAGTCAGCTTGCGCCGGGCGCGGTCTCGCGTCCGTTCGCCAGCCCACGCTGGGTTTGGCTTTTGTGCGTTGGCGCACAGCGGCATGGACCGGGGACGCGCATGCTTTGCACGATTGCAGCGAGGAGCGATGGAATTGGACAAGGTGATAATTATCGGCATTGCCGGCCGCTTTAACTTCGATTACCCAAAGGAGAAATCAATCATGAATGCAGACATTCCATCCCGCAGGCTGGTGCTGCGCGGGGCTCTCGCCGTGGGTTGCAGCCTGTGCCTGCCGATTGCCCTGTCAGGCTGCGATTCGCAGCCCGGCGGTGGCGCCAGCGCGCCGGCCGGCGCGGCGCCGGCCGGCCCTGCGCGCACGGCCGAAGACTCTTCCGCCGCGACGGGCGCCATGAAGGCGACGCAGGCCGGGGTGCAGTACCAGTTGAAGCCCAAGGGCGAGCAGAAGTGCGGCAACTGCCGGCATTTCATCGCCGCGTCGAACACCTGCGTGCTGGTCGCCGGCCAGATCAGCCCCGAGGCGTGGTGCATCATCTGGGCCAAGCTGGCTTGAGCCTCGACCGGGTTCGGCAGCGCTAAGGGCGTCATGGCGGAATATCACTTGCTGACGATCTGGCGCATCGAGGCGCCGCTGCAAGATGTGTACGCGGCGATCGAGGATTCGCTGCGCTGGCCCGACTGGTGGCCCAGCGTGCGCAAGGTCGAGCAGCTGGCCGACGGCAATGCCAAAGGCATCGGCAGCGTGCGCCGCTACGCCTGGCAGGGCAGGTTGCCCTACCGGGTGGTGTTCGATGTCCGCGCCACGCGCATCGAGCAAAACATCGCCATCGAAGGCATCGCCACCGGCGACCTGGACGGCAGCGGCCGCTGGAAGTTTTCCTCCCAGGGCAAACTCAGCGTCGTCCATTACGAATGGCATGTGCACAGCAGACGGTGGTGGATGAATTTGGTGGCGCCGGTGGCGCGCACGATCTTCGTCCGCAACCATGCGCAGATCATGGTGCAGGGCGGCAAGGCGCTGGCGAAACGGCTCAGGGCGCGGCTGGTGGGGCAGGAAAATACCGACCTGATGGCGCCCGCCGTCAAATCGGGAGTGGGTCAGGTAGCTGCGCCGGCGCGGTCCAGGGCAGAACGGCTGTGACCTCACGACGTCGCCATGCCGAGCGCCATCGGACGGATCGCATTGGCTGGCTGCGTGCCGCCGTGCTGGGCGCCAACGATGGCATCGTCTCCACCTCCAGCCTGATCGTCGGCGTCGCCGCGGCCGGTGCCGGCCACGCCAGCATTCTGCTCAGCGGCGTCGCCGCGCTGGTGGCCGGGGCCATGTCGATGGCCGCCGGCGAATACGTATCGGTTCATTCGCAGGCGGATACGGAGCAAGCCGATCTGGCACGCGAGCGCGTCGAGCTGGACAAAGATCCCGGTGCGGAACGGCGCGAACTGGCGGCCATTTATGTCGGCCGCGGCCTGAAGTCCGATCTGGCGCAGCAGGTGGCGGAGCAATTGATGGCGCACGATGCCCTCGGTGCACATGCGCGCGATGAGCTGGGTATCTCGGAACTCGTCATGGCGCGACCGGTTCAGGCCGCGATGTTCTCCGCCGCCAGCTTCGCGGTCGGCGCGCTGCTGCCGCTGGCCATAACGGCGCTGGCACCCGAGGCGTTGCTGATTCCTTTGGTATCGGGGACTTCGCTTGTCTTTCTGGCATCGTTGGGTGCCGTCGCCGCCCGGGTTGGCGGCGCCAGCGCGCTGCAAGGCGCCTGGCGGGTGACATTCTGGGGTGCGCTGGCCATGGTGATCACTGCCGGTGTCGGCATGCTGTTCGGCGCCACCGGCTGACACCGGGCCGCCGCCGTTTGCCGCGCCGCGGACAATTCGCCGCGGCCTGGCGCGGCAAGGCTCAAGTCGCCGCAGAGTCCCGGTCGCGGGCTTGCTGCAAGGCGGCAGCCGGATCCTGCAAAATCGTGCCGAGGTCGACCATCCGTATCGCATCGACGGCGCATTCCCAGGCCCCTTCGTGGCACAGGCCGGCGATCTGCGCTCGTTCGTAGCCGTCGAGTGCCGCCTGGATGCAGGCATTGCGCACCGCGGCGGCAAGTTGTTCCGGCGCGCTCGCGGCCATGCTCACTGGACTACCCTCCCCCCAGCCCCCTCGCCAAGCGAGGGGGTGACTATGGTTCGCCGCTGCGCGGCTCCGTGTGATGACTGGCGCCCCTTCGGGCGGCCGTGCGGGGCGCTCATTCCTCCTGCAGCTCGTGCAACTCGGGCAGCAGGAAGCTGCCTTCGGGATTCAGGTGTTCGTCGCGGTGCAGGGCCGCCATCTTCGCCACCATGCGCTCGCCGCCGGGCGTGAGATGGATTTCGACTTCGCGCCGGTCGGTCTGGCCCTGCCGGCGCTCGACCCAGCCGAGTTTCTCGCAGCGCGAGATCAGGGCGACGACGCCGTGATGCTGGGCCTGCAAACGCTTCGCCAGTTCGCCCACGGTTGCCCAGTGGCGCCCGGGGAAGCCCTTGACGTGCAGCAGCAGCAGGTACTGCAGCGGCGTGATGCCGTTCTTGCGCGTCACCTGTTCGGAAAAGCGCAGGAAGCGGCGCAGGCGATAGCGAAACTCGGAGAGGGTCTCGAATTCCTTTTTGGTCAGGGCCTTTCTGGACATGGGCGGGTTCATCCCCAATGCGCAACACCGCAAACATATCATATTGTGCGTCTATCACGGCGTGATGTATTATTCGAACCACTGTCTGTTGTGATGACCATGGAGGAACGCGATGGAGGCGACAATGGAATTGCCGGCGACCGACGATGAAGGCTATCTGGTCGATCCGGGCGCATGGAGCGAGGAACTCGCGGTGGCGCTGGCGCAGCGCGAGAACATCGAGCTGGGCGAGGCCCACTGGGATGCGATCCGCTTCATGCGCGACTTTTATCAGGAGCACCAGGTGATCCCCGACGTGCGCTTCGTCGCCCGGCACCTGGCGGCGCGCTTCGGCGCGGCATCGCGCAACATGATTTTCCAGCTCTTCCCCTACGGCTACGTCAAGCAGGCCTGCAAGATAGCCGGCATGAAGCGACCGCGCGGCTGGAGTACGGGTTAGCCCGATTCCCCGGCGCAAGCCGGATGTTTCAGGCGCAGCGGCACGCATTTTGCGTGCAGCTTTCTCCATGCTGCGCATACTCATCATCGACGAATCCCGCGCCCGCGCCGGCGAGCTCTGCGCCGGCTTGGCCATGGCCGGCCACCAGGTGGCCGCGGTGCTGCCTTCGGCGCTCGACCTGACGGCGCAGATCGAGACCATCAGGCCCGACGTGATCCTGATCGAGACCGACTCGCCCTCGCGCGACACGCTGGAAAATCTGGCGGTGATGAACCGCGAGATGCCGCGCCCGGTGATCATCCTGACCCAGGAGGGCAATGCCGAGGTCATGCGCGCCGCGTTCAAGGCCGGTGTCTCCGCCTATGTCGTCGATAACCTCGACCTGGCGCGGCTGAAACCCATCGTCGATGTGGCCATTGCTCGCTTCGAGGAGCACCAGAAGCTCAGGCAGGAACTGGCCAGCGTCACCCACAAGCTCTCCGAGCGCAAGCTGGTCGAGCGTGCCAAGGGCATTCTGATGAAGACCCGCGGCCTCGACGAGGAGCAGGCCTACGCGGCCCTGCGCAAGCTGGCCATGGAACGCGCGCAGCCGCTCGGCAAGATCGCCGGCGATCTGATCGAGATGGCCAAGCTGCTGCTGTAGTCGCCACGCCCCGTTCCGGTGCGTCGGCGGCCCGCGGCGCGCTATTGCGGTGCAGCAACATTCTTCCTGTGTCGTCCATCGGCGTATCGCCAGCGCCAACTCTCTGGGCTTCGGTGCAGCCGTGACAAGGGTTTGCGGCAGCTTCGCGAAAGCTGGCACAGCGGTTGCTAAGTAAGGCCTGAGTGCCGGATCAAAGGCGGTTCGGTGCAAATGACAACGGTGTCTGTTGCGTCTCAAGGGATCTGTTCCCGGAGATGCGCAACGGGCGCCGTTTTTTTTTGGCACGGAGAGCGAACATGAAGGCGAAACAGGCAGACGTGGACGGGACAGCGAAATCCGGGGCAACAGCCGATGCCGGTCGTCGCGATTTCCTGCGCCAGTCGGCCGGCCTCGCCACCGGCGCGACGCTGATCGGCGTCGCCCCCACGGCGGGCGCCGGCCTCGGTCCGGGTTTCGGCGCGCACGTTGCGGGCAGCGACGCCCCTGAATTGGCGGAGGTGCGCGTCGGCTTCATGCCGCTCAGCGATTGCGCTTCGGTGGTGGTCGCCGCCGCCGAAGGTTTCGATCGCAAGCATGGCATACGCATCGTGCTCGAGCGCGAGACATCCTGGGCCAGCGTGCGCGACAAGCTGGTCAACCGCGAGCTCGATGCCGCCCATGTGCTGTATGGCCTGGTGTATGGCCTGCACCTGGGTATCGGCGGTCCGAAGCAGGACATGAACGTGCTGATGACGCTCAACCACAATGGGCAGGGCATCTCCTTCGCACGGCAGATGGAAACGCTGGGCGCCGTCGATGGCCCCTCGCTGGCACGCCTGGTCGCCGGCCGTCCGGCCGGCAGTTTCACGTTTGCCCAGACCTTCCCCACCGGCACCCATGCCATGTGGCTGTACTACTGGCTGGCGGCGAACGGCATCCACCCGCTGCGCGATGTCAAGAGCATCGTCGTGCCGCCGCCGCAGATGATCGCCGCCTGCCGTGCCGGCACCATGCACGGCTTCTGCGTCGGCGAACCGTGGAACCAGCAGGGCATCGTCGACGGCGTCAGCTTTTCGGTGGCCTCCTCGCAGGACATCTGGACCG
>JAXMJU010000314.1:0-20023 GCA_034376265.1 Sulfuritalea sp. | reverse complement strand
GTGGCGAGGATGCCGAAACCGACGCCGAGTTCTTCCGCCAGCCTGTGGAAGGCCGCGCGTTCCTCGCGCCGCAGAAAGGCGGCATCGACAATCACCGGCCAGCCGGCAGCGAGCAGCTGGCGCGCCAGTGCGTAGAGCCGCGCGTAGGTGCGCGTGTTGGCCTGCGCGGTGTAGATGCCGGCCTCGGGCGCCGAGCCGCTGGCGGCCAGCGGCGCCAGCCCGAACAGGCGCTTGCGTTCGACGTCCGAGCGCAGGCGCACCGGGCTGCCGGCCGCCTCTGCGCCCGGATCGAGCAGGCGCGCCGAACTGGCCGTGGTCTTGCCCGAGCCCGACAGGCCGCAGGTGATCAGCAGAGTTGGCGCTGGCGGCACGGCGAGCCGCCACGCCAGTTGCAGATAAGCGCCTGCGGCATCGAACTCGGCTTGTTGCTGCGCGCCATCCTGCTGGCCGGCGCGCAGGGCAGCGACCTTGGCACGCACCACGGCGCGGTACACGGCGTAAAAGCGCAGCACGGCCATGGACTCGAAGTCGCCGCCGATTTCCAGCCAGGCATTCAGCAGCCAGGCCGCGAGCCCCGGGCGCTGGTGGTCGAGCAAGTCGGTCCAGACGAAGGCGATTTCGCTGATCACGTCGCTCCAGCGGAAATCCTCGTTGAATTCGATGCAGTCGAAGGGCGTGACACGCCCTTCGATCAGCACCAGATTGCCCAGATGCAGATCGCCGTGGCCTTCGCGCACGCGACCGCCGGCCTTGCGCGCGGCGAAGTCGGTGGCGCGGCGCCGGAACTCCGCGTCGGTCCAGCGCGCCAGTTGTTCGACCTGCGGCTGGGCCGCGGCCGGCAGCAGCTGGCGCAGTTCGACGAAATTTTCCTGAGCTGCCGCCAGCACCTGCTGCGCTGCGCCGAACCGCGTCTCGGCGGTGGCGACCGCCGCGGCTTCGTGGAAGGCCCAGAGCGTGGCCGCCAGTTGCGTCAGGTGTGCCGGCAGCAGCTCGCCGCGCGCCGCGACCCGGTCGAGGCGGCCGCTCTCGTCGAAGCGCCGCATGCGCACCGCCCATTCGATCGCGGGGCTTGCTTCCAGCTGCGGCTGCTGCGGGCTGCCGCCGATCGGCACCACGTCGAGGTACAGCGCCGGTGCGAGCCGCCGGTTGAGCAGCAGCTCGGCACGGCAGCACGCCTCGCGCCGCGCCAGCGTGCCGTAATCGAGGAAGGGCAGGGTGATCGGCTTCTTGATCTTGTAGGCGAATTCGCCCGCCAGCAGCAGCCACGACGCATGAGTTTCGACCAGTTCGACGCGGGCGGCCGGATGCGGATAGCAGCTCGGTGCCAAGAGCGCCGCGATCAGGGGTGGCAGGGCAGCGGACTGGGTCGCCATGATTGCCTTGGCTCGGGGCCGGGTTTTCCGTGTCCGGCCGCTCAGTGCGGACTGTCTTCGCGCATGCAGGCAGGGAGTTCGATCGCGATCAGTTCGCCGCCGGTGCCCCCCAGCGCCAGGCTGCCGCCCATGTCGCCGACGCGGCGGATGGCGATTTCCAGCCGGTCGGTGGACAGCGGGTCGTTCTCTGGCGGCGACGCTTCGGCGGCTGCTGCTTCGGAGCGGATGCGGATTCGCACGCCCTTGCTGCACGGCGCGGTGTCGACAACGATGTGTCCGTGCCGGGTCGGCAACAGATTCATCAGGACTTCCTTCAGGTAATCGGGAATCAAGTCGCACCACGGCAGGTTTTCGCCGGGGTGGAATTCGATGGGGCTGCGGAAGCGGCGGTCGAAGCTGAAGAAATAGCAGACGGCCTCGATCAGCGGGTTGACATTGGCAAACTCGGGTTGATCGCTTGCCGCGGCAAAGGCGTTTATCTGGCGGGTCATCTGAAACACGCGGCGGCTCTGCTCGCGTATTTCCCGGGCGACGTCGGCCGGATCCCGCCCGGTCAGCCGTGGATCGGCAAGCTCCTCGGCGAGGGAAGCAATCACGGTCAGGGCGTTGCCCGTCTCGTGCGAAACATTGGCCGCCATGGTGGACATCGCCGCCATCTTCTCCCGGTGCCACAGCCGCTCGCGCGCGGCAGCCTGTTCCCGGACCTGCATCTGCTCGTCGATGATGTCCTGCCCGCGCTTGACGATGTACAGCAGCGTGACGAACAACAGCACCAGCAAGGCGCCGACGATATTCAGTACGCTGGAGGCGTTCGAGGCGACGATCTCAATATTGTGTTTCGACGCCTGCTCGACTTTTCCCTGGTTGGCGGCGACCAGGCCGGCAAGCTGCGTGGCGCTGGTCTTGATCTGCTCCAGCATCGGCGTCACGTCCGCATAGATCTCGAAAACACCCACCACCTCTTGGCTGCCGTGACGGCGCATCGGGATATAGCTGGAGAGCAGGTCGCGGTGCTCGACAATCCCCTCGAAGCTGCTGAACTGGTTGCGATGAGTCAGCTCGCTGGCGGCCTTGCCGCTCGCGGCCGATCGCCAGCCGGCGTTGGCGGCCTTGTCTTCGCCGATGTTGCGGTGATCCGATGAATAGACGGTGAAGCCGCGCAGATCGAAGACCTTGATCTTGAACACGTTGCCGTTGCGCATAATGGCGATCGCACGCCGTTCCAGGGCGGCGAAGTCGGGCTGCGACCTGATCTTCAGCCCCAGTTCGGCGAAGCATTCCTGACGTGCGTCGGCTGCCGCGCTCCGCGCCGTCTTCTCGGCGAGCGCCCTGCAGCGATCCAGCGAAATCGACTGGACCCGCTTCACCAGCGGCGCGAAATCGGACTCCCACAGGGCATTGGCGAAGAACTGCGTCAGGTTGACGTTGGCAATTTCTTGCGCCGTCACCAGATTTTTCCGCGCAGTCTGCTCGGTTTCGATGGCGAGTTCGGCCTGGGCATCCCTGAAAAACCTCGATTGGCCCTGCTGCACTTGCTTGAAGAAGGCGAGTTCCCTTTCCTCGAGCAGATACAGGGCAACGCCGACGATCAGGAAGGTAGCCAGTCCCGCGATCGTGAAATAGCGCAGCAGCCGGAATCGAGATCGATTCGGCATCGCTGAACTGAGGGAGGGCTTACCTGCCTGGTTGGCGCCAAGGCTCATGGCTCTTCGTTTCTCTGCTCTACAGCTCGATGGCAGGCGTCAAGCCAAACCGCAAATATCCGACGGTGCGCGGCAGGCCTGTCATGCCGGCGCGGATGGGATGTCGGCTGCCTCGTCGGTGCGCCGCAGGCCAAGGCGGGACGACCGATGGAAGAAACGCGACGCGCATGGTATTCGTTCAAGTTTAAAACAGATCCAAGACTGCGTGCACCAATGAACCGCATTCGCAACTGTCAGATTCATTCTGTGCCTTCAAGATGCAATTGCATTGACAAACATCAATGCCATCGACAGTTTGGAAACTCGGCAGGCAAGCGCGATCAAACCGGCTTCGCTTCCCGGGAACCCGGACGGAGCCTACAATTTCTGGTTGGATGTGTGATAACGCACAGATTTTTACGTAGTATGTGTGCATACTCGCAATGGCTTCAGCCTTGATGGCTGGGCTTCTGATCATGATCTATGGAGAATAATCATGCGAACCATCCTGCGAAAAAAAGTGGCGCTGGCCTTGTTCGTGAGTGGCATCTTTGCCACCGGTCCGGTGTTTGCCGACAAACCGGATTGGGCCGGAAATGGCAAACCGGGAAAGCAGGCCAAGGAATCCAAGTCGCGCAATGACAGTCGGCGCGACGAAGGCCGCGACGGGCGGGGAAAATCCTATTTCAACGATCAGCAGCGCGTCGTCGTGCGACAGTATTATCAGGAAAGCTTCCGTTCCGGGCACTGCCCGCCCGGACTGGCGAAGAAGCATAACGGCTGCCTGCCTCCCGGCCAGGCCAAGAAGTGGGTGCAGGGCCGGCCATTGCCGCGTGACGTTATTTACTACGACCTGCCGCCGCAGGTGGTGGTGAGCCTGGGGGTAGCGCCGGCCGGTCACAAGTACGTACGCGTCGCCACCGATATCCTGCTGATCGCGATCGGTACCGGCATGGTGGTCGATGCCATTGCCGATCTCGGCAACATGTAAGTTCGGCGGTCCATAGGTTTTCCCCGGCGGGCACGGTTGAAAGTTAGCCTTGCGCCGTGCCGCCAGCGCCAACTTTTGTGCGCTTCGGAAGCTTTTCTAGCCCAGGGGTTGACATGAACGAACGATCGTTCTATAAAGTGCCCATGGGCAAAGGCGAACAAACACGGCAGGCGATCCTCGACGAGGCGTTCTCGATGGCCAGTCGCATCGGCGTCGGTGCCTTGAGCATCGGCGTGCTCGCCGAACGCACCCGCATGTCGAAAAGCGGCTTGTTCGCCCATTTCGGTTCGAAAGAGGAATTGCAGCTGGCGGTGCTGCGCGAATCGCAGGCGCGCTTTGCCGAAGTCGTGTTGCGCCCGGCCTTGCGCCTGCCGCGCGGGCTGGGGCGCTTGCGCGCCATGGTGATCAACTGGCTGGACTGGACCCGCGCGGTGAACCTGCCCGGTGGCTGCGTGATCAATGCCGCTGCGCTTGAATTCGACGACCAGCCGGGGCCTTTGCGCGATGAGGTCAAGAACAGCCTGTTGGCGCTGCGCCGCACGCTGGCCGAGACGGTGGCCAAGGCTGTGGAAACCGGCGAACTGCGCACGGATATCGACATCGAGCAGTTTGTATTTGAACTCAACGGAATTTACCAGGCGACGCAGCAGAACCGGCGCCTGTTCAGCGACCCCGATGCGGACCGTCGGGCGCTGGCTGCATTCGACCGACTGGTCCGCGACCATGCCGTCATCCAGCAGAAGGAGTAATCATGGAACTGAAGCTCAAGACCGCTTTTTTTTGGCCAACAAATCGCACGATCGTTCGTTCGTTGAAATTTTCGGCAAGACTGTATTTGCAGCGTGCAATCTTTCGCGTGCTGTGGCAAGCCTCTCCCCACCGCGCCATCGAGCGGGCCATGCGCCTGATGCTGACGCCGCCGCGTCATGCCTTTTCCGATGACGAGCTGCTGACCCTGGAAGAGGCCAGCCTGCAGCCGATAGCGCTGATTTCGGGCCGTCTCATCGCCTGGCGCTGGGGTCGTGCCACCGATCCGGTGGTCGTGCTGGTGCATGGCTGGGGCGGGCGCGGCACCCAGTTGCGTGGTTTCATCGCGCCGCTGCTGGCGCAAGGATTTTCGGTGGTGGCCTTCGACGCGCCGGGGCATGGCATGACCGGCGGCAGCGAATCGTCGCTGCCCCACTTCCGGCAGGCGCTCGACGCGGTGCTGGACCATCTGGGAACGGTGCACGCCATCATCGGCCATTCGGTCGGCGGCGCGGTGACGGCCGACGCCCTGGCACGCCGTCCGGCGATTCGCTGCGCCGTGCTGATCGGACCCCCGGCCAGCCTCGCCGCATCCTCGCGTCGCATTGCCGAACAGCTGGCCTGGCCGGAGCCGCTGCGGGCCGCGATGCAGCGCCGCATCGAGTATCGCTTCGGCGTGAGCTGGAGCGAATTCGAGGCCGAACGCGTCAGTGGCGAGCAGCCCATGCTGGTGATTCATGACCGAGAGGATCGCGAGGTGCCCTTGAGCGAAGGCCGCCGCCATGCGCTCAACTGGCCCCGCGCGCGCTTGCTGGCGACCCCCGGCCTGGGTCATCGACGTCTGCTCGAAGATCCGGCCGTGATCCAAGCGGCCGCCCAGTTCGTCGCCGGAGCACGGCCGTGAGCGCCCGCCAGCCCTGGGCAACCGATATTCCGAAGGTCGAAGTCAGGACCGCCGGCGCGGGCGATCGCCAGCATGTGGCCGGTTTTCTCGCCGCGATGGATCGCGCCGGACTGTATCAGCGCCATTTTTCCCATGGCGAGGCACCCAACCAGGCACTGCTGCGCCGCCTCGACGCCGTCGACCAGCGCGACCGCGTCGCGCTGCTGGCAGTCGACTTGGATGGCGAGGTGCTGGGTCATGGCGAGTATGTCGCCGCCGACAGCAAGGCGGAGTTCGCGTTCATGGTCCTGCCCCAGTACCGAGCCCAGGGCATCGGCGGCCGTCTGCTGCAGGCCTTGCTGGACATCGCCGTCGCCGTCGGGCAGGAAGAGATGCACGGCATCATCCAGGCCGGCAATACGCAGGCCTTGAAGCTGACGTTGAAACATGGCTTCCGCGTGATCCCCGGCGATGATCCGACGGCCGTGATAGTCTCGCGCCAACTGAGGCCGGCTATGCTTGCAGCCCCGGCCGGCGCCGACTGCAGTACCGCCCTGTATCCGTTTCCGCCAAATCGCCATGACCCTGACCGAACTCCGCTACATCGTCGCCCTGGCCCGGGAGCGCCACTTCGGGCGCGCCGCGGACAAATGCAATGTCTCGCAGCCGACGCTGTCGGTGGCGGTCAAGAAGCTTGAGGACGAACTCGGCATCGCCTTGTTCGAGCGCAGTTCCGGCGACGTCCGCGCCACGCCGATCGGCACCCAGGTGGTGGCCCAGGCCGAGCGCACCCTGGCCGAAGCCGCCCGAGTGGCCGAGATCGCCGCGAGCGGCAAGGACCCGCTATGCGGCCCCTTGCGTCTCGGCGTGATCTACACCATCGGCCCCTGGCTGCTGCCGGCCCTGGTGCCGCGCGTCAAGCTGCGCGCGCCGCAGATGCCGCTGTATATCGCCGAGGGCTACACGGAAAACCTGCTGGAAAGGCTCAAGTCTTCCGAACTCGACGTGCTGGTGCTGGCGCTGCCGATCGAGGAACCCGGGCTGGTCGTTCAGCCGATCTATGAAGAGGACTTTCGCACCCTGGTGCCGGTCGCCCATCCCTGGGCCCGGCTCAAGTCCTTGCGGCCCGAGCAGCTGCTCGACGAGCCGCTGCTGATGCTGGGCGCCGGCAACTGCTTTCGCGACCAGGTGCTCGACCTGTGCGCCCGGGCCAGCCGCGGCGAGTCGCCCCAGGTGCTGGAAGGCAGTTCGCTGGAGACGATACGCCACATGGTTTCTTCCGGCGTCGGCGTGACGGTGATGCCGGCCAGCAGCGTCGATGGCATTCCCGCCAACGATCCGTTGCTGCGCGTGAAGCCCTTCGTCGACCCGACGCCGACGCGCCGCGTCGGTCTCGTCTGGCGTTCCAGCTTCCCGCGGCACAAGGCGATCGACGTGATCCGCCAGGCGCTGCTCGACTGCCAGTTGCCCGGTACCCATGCGACGGCGCGATAGCTCACGCCTATTACAGTGGTGAATAAATACAATTAGAACTTGTCGGGTTACTCGGCTAGAGTTTGCTCAGGTCCACGAGCTGATGTCTCAGTGACTTGGGGCCGTGCATGGACACGGCGCCTCCCATCCAACCAGAGGAGCAGAATTATGGAACTCAAGGGATCCAAGACCGAAGGCAACCTGAAAGCCGCATTTGCCGGCGAATCCCAGGCAAACCGCCGTTACCTGTATTTCGCGAACAAGGCCGACATCGAAGGCTACAACGACGTGTCCGCCGTGTTCCGCTCCACCGCCGAAGGCGAGACCGGTCACGCCCATGGCCACCTCGAATATCTCGAAACCTGCGGCGACCCGGCCACCGGCCTGCCTTTCGGTGAAACCGCCGCCAATCTGAAAACCGCGATTGCCGGCGAGACGCACGAGTACACCGACATGTACCCGGGCATGGCCAAAACCGCCCGCGACGAAGGCTTCGACGAAGTCGCCAACTGGTTCGAGACGCTGGCCAAGGCCGAGCGTTCGCATGCCAACAAGTTCCAGAGGACGCTGGACAGCCTCAACGGCTGATAAAACCCTGCGGACGGCCCGCGGCCAGCCCGCGCGCCGTACCGCCAGCGCCTACTTTCACCCCCGCCCCAACACCCTTCCATCAGCAGCCCTGAGGACGTCATGCGCGAAGGCAACCTGGAAGCTCCGACCCGACATCCGATAGCCTGGAAGGAACCCGACTTCTACGACGAGGCGGCCTGCGAGAAGGAACTCGGACGCATCTTCGACATTTGCCACGGCTGCCGTCGCTGCGTCTCGCTGTGCAATGCCTTCCCGACCCTGTTCGAGCTGATCGATGCGGCGGGCGACGCCGAAACCGCCGGCGTGCCGAAACAGAAGTTCTGGAAAGTCGTCGACCAGTGCTATCTGTGCGACGTCTGCTACATGACCAAGTGCCCCTACGTGCCGCCGCACGCCTGGAATGTCGATTTCCCGCACACCATGCTGCGCGCCAAGGCGATCCAGTACAAGACGGGCAAGATGAAATTCCGCGACAAGCTGCTGACCTCGACCGAACTGGTCGGCACCCTGTCCTCGATTCCGGTGGTGGTCCATGTCGTGAACGCCGCCAACAGGAACGGTCCGGCGCGCGCCGTGCTGCAAAAAGTGCTCGGGGTACAGAAAGAGCGCCAGTTGCCGGAGTTCGCCAGCGCCAACTTTCGCGCCAACGCGACGCCCAGCCACAACCATCAGGTGCGCGAGGGTGAGCGCTCACCGGGCAAGGTCGCGGTGTTTTCCACCTGCTACGTCAATTACAACGAGCCGGGGCTAGGCCACGACCTGCTGAAACTGCTCGAACACAACGAGATTCCCTACGTCCTGGTCCAGGGCGAGACCTGCTGCGGCATGCCCAAGCTGGAGCTGGGCGACCTGCAGACCGTCGAGAAATACAAGGAACGCAACATCCCGCTGATGCATGATCTGGCGCAGGCCGGCTACGCCATCGTGACGCCGGTGCCCTCCTGCACGCTGATGTTCAAGAGCGAGATTCCCCTGCTGTTCCCCGAAGACGCGCGCTGCAAGGCCGTGTCGGACGCGATGTACGATCCCTTCGAATATTTCGTCCTGCGCAACAAGGACGGCCTGCTCAAGACCGACTTCAAGGTGCCGCTGGGCAAGATCTCGTATCACATCCCCTGCCATTCCCGCGTGCAGAACGTCGGCCGCAAGACCGAGGAAATGCTCAAGCTGACGGGGGCAACGGTGAATACCGTGGAGCGTTGCGCCGGCCATGACGGCACTTGGGGCGTCAAGGAAGAGTATTACGCGCAGTCGATGAAAATCGGCAAGCCGGTGTTCAAGGCCATGGCCAGGGACGAGCCGGATTACGTCAGCTCCGACTGCGCCATCGCCGGACGCCACATCCTGCAGGGCATGAACGAAGCCGGCGCCGTGGGACGGAAGGAAAAACGGCATCCGCTGACCCTGCTGCGCATCGCTTACGGACTCGAATAAATGGAAACCGCAATGACCATCACCCGCCGCATTACACGAGATAGCCTGATGACCCTCGAGGCCTATGCCAAGGCCCGCTCCGCCATGCGCGACGAGGTCATGGCCCAGAAGAAGCTGCGCCGCGTCAAGCTCGGCGAGCACATCCTGCTGATCTTCGAGAACGAACTGCTGATCCGCTACCAGATCCAGGAAATGTTGCACGTCGAGAAAATCTTCGAGGAAGACGGTATTCGCCACGAGCTGGAATCCTATGTGCCGCTGGTGCCGACCGGCAGTAATTTCAAGGTCACCATGCAGATCGAGTACGCCGAGGAGAACCAGCGCCACGAAATGCTGGGTAAGCTCAAGGGCGTCGAGGACCGCGTCTGGGTCCGCGTCGATGACTTCGCCCCGGTGTTCGCGATCGCCGACGAGGATCTGGAGCGCGAAAACGAGCAAAAGACCTCGGCCGTGCATTTCCTGCGCTTCGAGCTGTCGGCCGGCATGGTGGTGGCGGCCAAGGCTGGTGCCGCGCTGGCCGTCGGGGTCGATCATCCCCATTACACGGCATCCACTGGATCTCTGCCGGAACCGGTGCGCGCCTCGCTGGTCGCCGATCTGCGCTGATTCAAAAGTCGGCGCTGGCAGTACGGTGCCGTGGTTTCCCTGGTGTGTTACGATGTAATACAACATTTTCGGGAGACCAAGAATGGCAACCCTGACCATGCGCATCGATCCGCCGATGGAGGCCGCCCTGGCTAGCCTGGCCAAGGCCACCCATCGCAGCAAGAGCGACCTCGCCCGCGAAATGCTGCGCCGGCAGCTTGCCGTGCGCAGCTTCCAATCCCTGCGCGCGCAGGCCCTGCCCCATGCCGAAGCAGCGGGTTACATCACTGACGAGGATGTCTTCCGGGACGTTTCGTGAAGGTTTTCCTCGATACCAATGTGCTGGCAAGCGCATTGGCCACCCGGGGACTTTGCGCGGAACTCTTCGAATCGGTGTTGACCGGGCATGAGTTGCTGGCCAGCCGCGAGCTTCTCGCCGAATTGCGCCGCATCCTCACCACCAAGCTGCGGATTCCTGCCGACACCGCGGATGCCTTCCTTACCCTGATTGACGCAAACGCGACGACCCTGCCGACGCCAGCCGAATTTCCCGCAGGCATTCCCGATCCTGACGATGCGCCCTTGATCGCCGCGGCGCTGGCCGGCGGTGCGGAATGCTTCGTCACCGGTGATAAGGCACTCCTCGATCTGGAAAGTGTCGCCGGTATGGCCGTGATTTCGCCCCGGCGTTTTTGGGAATTGTCGCGACACGGACGATAAGCGCCCAATGGTTCCACGGACTGGACTAACGGCAAAACCTTCTAGCCACAGAGGACACAGAGATCACAGAGGAAAAACTTTTGAGCTTTTGTCCTTTGCTTTTCTCTGTGTTCTCTGTGTCCTCTGTGGCTGAATTTCGGTTTTGAATTTTCCTGGAGACCCTGATGATCACCCGCGACTCACTGCCGACCCTCGAAGCCTATGCCAAGACCCGTTCGGCCATGCGCGACGAGGTCATGGCGGCGCCGCCGCGCTCTCCGTCGGGGTCGACCACCCCCATTACACGGCATCGAGCGGCCCCCTGGCGGAACCGGTGCGCGCCTCGCTGGCCGCCGATTTGACCTGATTTTGTCCCGGGTTGACGCGGATCAGTTGATTTTTCCCGCTGCTCAACTACACTGCCCGCCTGCTTTTAGTGGTGGTAGATGGTGGCAAAACCTCAACTCGTGTGTCCGGCCGGCAGCCTGGCGGCGCTCAAGGCGGCGGTCGATAACGGCGCCGACGACGTTTATCTGGGCTTTCGCAACGACACCAACGCGCGCAATTTCGCCGGGCTGAACTTCGACGAGAAGAGCCTGGCCGAAGGCATCCGCTATGCCCATCAGCGCGGCCGCAAGGTGCTGGCGGCGATCAACACCTACGCCCAGGCCGGGCGCTTCGCCGACTGGACCGCCTCGGTCGACAAGGCTGCCACACTCGGCATCGACGCGGTGATCATCGCCGACCCGGCGGTGCTCGACTATGCGGCGCAGACCTATCCCAACATGCGCCGCCACCTCTCGGTGCAGGCCTCGGCCACCAGTTACGAAGCGATCAATTTTTGCCGCGAGAAATTCGGCATCCAGCGCGCCGTGCTGCCGCGCGTGCTGACCCTGGCCCAGGTCGAGAACGTGATCCGCAACACCGAGGTCGAGATCGAAGTGTTCGGCTTCGGCAGCCTCTGCGTGATGAACGAAGGCCGCTGCTGGCTGTCGTCCTACGCCACCGGCGAATCGCCCAACACGGTCGGCGCCTGCTCCCCGGCCAAATTCGTGCAGTGGGAGAAGAAGCCGAACGAAATGGACGTGCGCTTGAACGGTATCCTGATCGACCGCTACGGCAACGACGAGAACGCCGGCTATCCGACCATCTGCAAGGGTCGCTTCGAAGTCGAAGGTGAGACCTATTACGCGATGGAAGAGCCGGCCAGCCTCAACGTGCTGGAAATGCTGCCCGAGATCATCCGCATTGGCGTCGCCGCGATCAAGGTCGAAGGCCGCCAGCGCAGCCCGACCTATGTCGCGCAAGTCACGCGCAACCTGCGTCAGGCGCTCGATGCCGCGTTCGCCGCGCCGGACAGGTTCAGCGTCAAGCCGGCCTGGGCGGCGGAACTGGGCAAGGTCGCCGAAGGCTCGCAGATCACGCTCGGCGCTTACAACAGGCCGTGGCGCTGATGCAGATCGCGCTGGGCCCCCTGCTGTTCTTCTGGCCGAAAGCCGAGGTCATGGAGTTCTACGCCCAGGCTGCGCAGCATCCGGCGATCGACCGCATTTACATCGGCGAGGCGGTCTGCTCGCGCCGCCAGCAGTTGCGCACCGCCGACTGGATCGGCCTGGCCAAGGATTTGCGCGATGCCGGCAAGGAAGTCGTGCTCACGGCGCAGGCCCTGCTCGAATCCGAGAGCGACCTCAAGGCCTTGCGCCGCCTGATTGCCGATGCGGGTGGAATGATCGAGGCCAACGACCTCGGTGCGGTCAAGGTGGCCTGCGACGCAGGGCTGGGTTTCGTCGCCGGTCCGCACCTGAACATTTACAACGAGCGCACCCTGGCTTTCTTTGCCGCCCAGGGCGCCAGGCGCTGGCTGCCGCCGCTGGAAGTGTCCGGCAGCGTGATCGAGACTCTGCACCAGGGCCGGCCGGCCGGCATGGAAACGGAGGTGTTCGCCTTCGGCAAGCTGCCGCTGGCGTTTTCGGCGCGCTGCTTCACGGCGCGCCATTACGGCCTGAACAAGGACGATTGCCAGTTCAAGTGCCTCGATCATCCCGAAGGCATGCTGGTCGATACCCGCGAAGGGCAGCACTTTCTGACCCTCAACGGCATCCAGACCATGTCGGCGCAGACCTATAGTCTGTTGGCGCAGATGCCCGAGCTGCTGGCGCAGGGTATCGACGCGGTGCGCATCAGTCCGCAGCCGGCGCATACTTTCGAAATTCTCGATGCCTTCGACCAGGCACGCCACGGGCAGCCGGCCGCCGATCAGGCAAGCTGGGCGCACGCGGGTCTGGTCAACGGTTTCTGGTTCGGTCGCGCCGGCACCGCGCACCAGTCCGCCTGAAGCGAAGTTCAAAGGAGTCCCGATGGCCAATGCCTTGAAACTGCCGACGATTCCACCTTTCACCCTGCCGTCTCTGGTGGCCCGACTGGGTGCGCGCCTGCCGCAATGGCCGCATTCGGTGAACCTGGCACTGGCCTTGAATGCCGCGCGCAAACTGGGCGTGCTGCCCGAAGACAGCCTGAGCGAACTGGAAGGCCGCCAGTTCCGCGTCACGGTTCTGGACACCGGCATGGTGGCCGACTTCGCCTACCGTCAGGGCGCTTTCCGGCCCGTGTTCGTTGCCTCGGGAAACCCCGATCTGCACTTCACGGCGCGGCTGTCGGCCTTTCTGCAGATGGTGAGCCGCCAGGAAGACCCCGACACCCTGTTCTTCAATCGCAGCCTGAGCATCGAGGGCGATACCGAACTCGGCCTGCGGGTGAAAAACATGCTCGACGCCCTGGAATGGCCGCGCCTGTCCTGGCAAGGTCTGCATCCGACCTTCCTCAAGAGTTGAGCGCGCACGCACGGGGATTGCATCTAGCGCTTGCGACGACCCTGAATTTTTGCAGATGAGCGAGGCAAACACCGATGGATGAGCGGCCCCAATTCGATGCAAAGTTCCTGGTTGGCGTCGACCAGATAGACCGGGAGCATCGGCAGTTGTTCGAGATCGCGGCGCGCACTTACGACTGCGTCGGTGCCGGCGACGCAACGGCGCAAGCCGTGATTCGCCGTTCGGTGGCCGAACTGATCGAATACACCGCGACGCACTTTGCCAGCGAGGAAGGCCTGATGGAAGCCGCCGCCTACCCGGAACTGGCGGCCCATCGACTCGAGCACCAGCATTTGCTCTCGCGCGCATCCGACATGGAAATGCGGGTCGAAATCGGTGACCCGTCGATGGCGATGGAGCTGCCCCGTTTCATATACCGCTGGCTTACCGAGCACATCGAAGCCAGCGACAAGAAGTTCGGCGCCTACGTGGCGGCGGCAAGGCGAAAGTAATCCGGAAGTTCCGGGCCGCCTGTGTTACAGTGCGCCCCGCTTCACCTCCTCAGCGACCGCGCCCCAGTCTGCCGGTCGTGCCTGAACCGGGCGACATGTCTTAGTCCCCACGACGGTTACACCCCATAGAAGTTTCCGCCCAGATTGGCCTGCAAGATTGCGGGGGTCGGCTTCAGAGGTATTCAACATGCAGTTCACCGATCTCGGCCTTTCGGCCGAGCTCCTGCGCGCCATTGGCGAGCAGGGCTATACCACGCCCACCCCTGTGCAACAGCAGGCCATCCCCCACATTCTTGCCGGCCGCGATCTCGAAGCCCTGGCCCAGACCGGCACCGGCAAGACCGCCGCCTTCGTGCTGCCGATTCTGCAGCGCCTGACCAATCCTCTCACCAGTCCCCTGCAAAAAGTCACCCACACCGCGCCGCGCGTGCTGGTGCTGGTGCCGACGCGCGAACTCGCCGCGCAGGTGCTGGAAAGCGTGCGCACCTATGGCGCCCACACCGGCCTGCGCAGCCTCGCCGTGTTCGGCGGGGTCGGCATCAATCCGCAGATCCAGACCCTGCGCCGCGGCATCGACATTCTGGTCGCCACGCCCGGCCGCCTGCTCGATCACCTCGGCCAGCGCACCGTCGACCTGTCGAAGGTGCAGACCCTGGTCCTCGACGAAGCCGACCGCATGTTCGACATGGGCTTCATCCGCGACATCCGCCGCATCATCGAGCGCCTGCCTAGGGAACGCCAGAACCTGATGTTCTCGGCGACCTTCGCCGCCGAAGTGCGCGAACTGGCCCACACCGTGCTGCGCAATCCCGCCATGGTCGAGGTCGCGCGCCGCAATGCGCCGGCCGAACTGGTGACGCACACGGTGATCAAGGTCGATCAGGACAAGAAGCGCGACCTGCTGCTGCATCTGTTCGCCGCCCATGGCTGGCATCAGGTGCTGGTGTTCTGTCGCACCAAACATGGCTCCGATGCGCTGGCCAAGAAGCTGGAGCAGGCCGGCGTGCGCACCGCGGCGCTGCACGGCAACAAGTCGCAGAACGCCCGCACCCGGGCGCTGGCCGATTTCAAGTCGGGCAAGCTCGCGGCGCTGGTCGCCACCGACATTGCGGCACGTGGTCTCGATATCGACTCCTTGCCGCGCGTGGTGAATTTCGAACTGCCCAACGTACCCGAGGACTACATCCACCGTATCGGCCGCACCGGCCGTGCCGGCGCCAGCGGCGAAGCCCTGAGCCTGGTCTGCAGCGACGAGCGCATCCAGTTGCGCGACATCGAGCGCCTGTTGAAGCGCGAGATCGAAACCTCGATCCTGCCCGGTTTCGAGCCGCAGCACACGCACTCGGTACCGCGTCCCGCAGCCGGACGTCCCTCGGCGCCGAAGCCAGCCCAGGCCCGCGCGCGTACCGGTGCGGGGAGCCGCAGTGGCGCACCGCGCCCGGCCCGCTCCGGCACCGGCGGCGCCAAGCCGGCCAGCCACCACAGCGGACAGCGGCATCGCTGAGAGTCTTCCTCCGCGGCAAAACAACAAGGCCCCTCGCGGGGCCTTGTTGTTTTTGTTCGAACGCAGTTCGAGTCGATCAGGGACCGGTCGCATGCGTCGAAACCGGGATCGCCATGTGCGTTCCGAATTCGAAAGCGCTCGAAGTCGCCGTCAGCCAATACCGTGGCCGGCGGCAGCGCGGCACGCTGGCGGGGAGCATCCGCGAAGTGCGACCGGATCAGAAGCTCGAGCCGGGCTGTTCGAGGAACTCGATTTCCCCTGCCGTCGATTCTCGGCCGAGAATCGCATTGCGATGCGGAAAACGGCCGAAGCGGGTGATCACCTCGCGGTGGCGCAGGGCGTAGTCGTAGGCGCTGTCGAAGGCCTCGTGCCGCATTTCGCGCCGCAGCGCGGCGAACAGCGCGACGGCGCGTTCCTGGTCGAGCAGCGATTCGCTGTGTTCGAAGGGCAGGTAGGCGAACCAGCGCTGCCAGGGCGAGAGGTTCTTGTCGCGGCCGGCGCCGACCAGGGTTGCGGCCAGCGACAGCGCCTGGGCATCGCCGGCAAAGGCGTGCGGCGTGCCGCGGTGGATGTTGCGCGTGAATTGGTCGAGCAACAGGATGCGCGCGAGGACGGTCGTGTCGGGGGCATCACCGAGGGTCGAACTCAATGCCGCCGCGACCTCGGCGCCGAAGCGTTCGCGGATCGCGGCATCGAACGCCTCGTCCTTGCGGAACCACTCGGGGCGGTAAGCCCCGTGGCCGGGGTGGTCCGGCGGCAGGAACCAGAAATCGATGACCGCGCTGGCGAGCGGCACCGCGGTGCTCATCCGGCTTTCCTGGCCGCCGCTTTCTTCACTGCGGGCTTGGCGGCGGTTTTCTTTGCAGCGGGTTTTTTGGCCGCCGGCTTCTTGACGGCAGCCTTCTTCGCCGTGTCGCCAACGCCAACTGTCGACGCGGCCTTGACGCCGGTGGGCTTCGCCGGCTTGGCTTCGGCCGTTTTGGTTCCCGGTTTTGCCCCCGCCTTCGGCGCCCTCGGCTCGAACTCGAAGCCGACCTTGCCGCTGGCCGGATCGCGCACCAGATAGGCGGAAAACTTGCGCCGCGTCTTGTTCGAGATGAAGCCCTTGAGCAGGTCGGTGCGTCCCGTCGCCAGCAGCTTCTGCATGTCGCCGCGCGCCACTTCCTGCTGCAGGATCACCTTGCCCGAACGGAAGTCGCAGCTCTTGCCGGCACCCACGGCCTTTTCGCAGACATAGGCCATGCCGTGCTCGAAGACGTTGGCGCCGCATTTGGGGCAGGCGCCGAGCGCTTCCTGGGTCGAGAAATCCACTTCCTCGGCATCGGCGTCGGCATCGGACTGGCCGAAATCGAACTCGGGCGTGTGGTCTTCCTTGAGCTTGATCATCGCCGCGAAGGGGCGCCCCATCTTGCTGCGGAATCCCTGCAGCGGACCGACCACACGCTTCGTGAGCAGCTCGTCGATTTCCTCGGGTTCCCACTGCCGGCCGGCGACGATTTTCCACAGGCTGTAGTCGCAGGACTTGCACTGGAACTTCTTGTAGTTCTCCTGGATCACGCCGCCACAGCGCGGGCAGGGCGTCTTCAGCGTCGAGAAGGCGGCTTCGGGCAGTTCGCCGGTCTTGATGCGCTCGACCATTTCGCGCGTCTTGTCCACGATGTGGCTCATGAACTCGTCGCGCTGGAGCCGCCCGTGCTCCATTTCCCGCAGCTTGTATTCCCATTCGCCGGTCAGTTCGGCCGAGCGGATTTCATCGACGCCGAGGTTCTCCAGCGCGAACAGGAGCGAGAAGGCCTTGGCCGTCGGCTGCAGTTCGCGGCCGTTGCGGTGCAGGTATTCCTCGGCCAGCAGGCCCTCGATGGTCGCCGCGCGCGTCGCCGGGGTGCCCAGGCCGCGCTCGGACATGGCTTCGCGCAGCTCCTCGTCCTCGATCAGCTTGCCGGCGCCTTCCATGGCGGTCAGCAGCGTGGCTTCGGTGAAGCGCGGCGGCGGCTGGGTGGCCTTGTTCTTGACCTCGACATCCTTGGCCCAGACCCGCTCGTTCTTTTCCAGCGGCGGCAGGTTCAGGTTCTCGCCGGCTTCCTCGCGGGTTTCCTGCGATTCCTTGCCGTACACGGCGAGCCAGCCCGGCGTCACCAGCACCTTGCCTTCGGTCTTGAAGGCTTCCTGCTCGATACGGGTGATGCGCGTGGTGATGTTGTACTCGGCCGACGGATAGAAGATGGCCAGGAAACGCTTGGTGACCAGGTCGTAGATCTTCTGTTCCGGTTCCGAAAGGTTCTTCGGCGCCGCCCCGGTGGGAATGATGGCGAAGTGGTCCGATACTTTGGCATTGTTGAAAATGCGCTTGTTCGGGTGCACCCAGCCGTTCTTGATGATGGCGCCGGCGAAGCTCGCGTAGGGCGTGCCGGCCATCGACGCGAGGGTTTCCTTGACCGTGCCGATATAGTCCTCGGGCAGGTGGCGGCTGTCGGTCCGCGGGTAGGTCAGCGCCTTGTGCTTTTCGTATAAGGCCTGGGCGATGCCCAGCGTGTTCTTGGCCGAAAAGCCGAAGCGGCCGTTGGCCTCGCGCTGCAGCGAGGTGAGGTCGTAAAGCATCGGGCAGGCCTCGGTCTTGGGCTTGTTTTCCTCGTCCACCGTGCCGTGCTGGCCCAGGCATTTCTTGCGCAGCGCATCGGCCTTGGCCTTGTCCCACAGGCGCTCGGCGCGCGCGTGCTCATCCTCGGCCTTCTTGAATTTCTCGTCGAACCAGCGGCCGCGGTAAGTCCCGGCGAGACACTGGAACTCGCCTTCGACTTCCCAGTAGTCGCGCGAAACGAAGGCGCGGATGCGGCTTTCGCGTTCGACCATGATCGCCAGCGTCGGCGTCTGCACGCGGCCCACCGGTGTCTTGTAGAAGCCGCCATCCTTCGAATTGAAGGCCGTCATGGCGCGCGTGCCGTTGATGCCGATCAGCCAGTCGGCTTCCGAGCGGCAACGCGCGGCATCGGCCAGCGGCAGCATTTCGTGGTCGGTGCGCAAATGGGCGAAGCCGTCGCGGATCGCGGTGGCCGTCATCGACTGCAGCCAGAGGCGGCGGATCGGCTTCTGTTTGGCGCCCAGTGCGTGCTGCGCGACGTAACGGAAAATCAGCTCGCCCTCGCGTCCCGCGTCGCAGGCATTGACCAGGCCGGTGACATCCTTGCGCTTGATCAGGCGCGTCAAGAGGCGCAGGCGCTCCTGGGTGCGCTCGATCGGGTTCAGCGCGAAATGCGGCGGAATCATCGGCAGATGGGTGAAGCTCCACTTGCCGCGCTTGACGTCGTACTCTTCCGGCACGGCCAGTTCCAGCAGATGGCCGATGGCCGACGACAACACGTAGTCGTCGCTCTCGAAGTAGTCACCGGTCTTGGTGAAGCTCCCCAGCGCCTTGGCAATATCCTGGGCGACGGAAGGTTTCTCGGCGATGATGAGTTGCTTTGACATTGTCTGTTTGGGTGATGCGGGCTATTTAAGTACTGCGGGCGCAGTGCACGGTCAGGAGCGGCGCATCATAAGCGCGCCTTTCCCAATTAGGCAAGCCGGGGTTTAGTTGAGCAGGAGGCGGGTGACGTCGCCGCCGCTGCCGAAATCCTCGTCGTCGCCCTCCTCGGCCAGCAGTTCCTCGAGGATCAGGGCGTCGACTTCGTGGCGGTAGCGCCAGATCACGGCGAGCACGATGACCTTGAGCCGGTCGAGGCTGACTTCGGCGTCCGGCAGGGCCAGGGCGCGCTCGATGATGGCTTCGCGCAAGGGCGCATCGACGGCATCGTGCTGCTCGAGGAAGGCAATGAAGCCGCGGCAGGCGGCGGGCAGCCTTTCCTGTTCTTCCTCGTCGTAAATCCGTATGGCGCCGGCCAGCGCGGGGCTGCGGCAACGGCCGCTTTCTTCGCCAGCGAGGCCGTCCAGCCAGGATAGCGCCGCGGTGATGTCGTCATTGCCGAAGCCCGCGGCCGAAAGCTTGCGCGCCAGCACGGCGGGTTCCGGGCAGGCGTCGGGCAGGTAGTTCTCGAACAGGTATACAAGGATGTCGATCATGATCTCAATGGAGCCTTTGGTAGAGCCCGCCGGGCAACTGGGCAACGCGGCCGGCGAGTTCCATGGGTAGGAGCATGGCAAGAAGGTCGGCGGGCGTCAAGCCGCTGCGCGCAGAAAGCGTGTCGAGCGCGCAAGGTGCGTCGCCCAAAACAGCGAGCACTTGCTCTTCGCTGTTGTTCGGCGTCACGGAGATTCGGTCTGCGGCAGCGGGTGCGGCGCGAGCCGAGTCCCAGCGCAATTCTTCAAGTATGTCCTGGGCCGCTTCGACCAGCTTTGCCCCCTGGCGAATCAGTTGATGGCAGCCGCGCGACAGCGGCGAATGGATCGAACCGGGAATCGCGAACACCTCGCGTCCGCTTTCCGCGGCCAGCCGCGCGGTGATCAGCGAGCCGCTCTTCAGCGCCGCCTCGACCACCAGGCAGCCGAGGCCAAGCCCCGCAATGATGCGGTTGCGGCGCGGGAAGTTGGACGCCAGCGCCGGCGTACCGAGGGCGAATTCGCTGAGGACCACGCCTTGTTCGGCAAGGCCGCGGGCCAGCGCTTCGTTCCTTGCCGGATAGAGGCGGTCGGCGCCGGTGCCGACCACGGCCACCGTGCCGGCCGCGGTCGCCAGCGCGCCGCGATGGGCGGCGGCATCGATGCCCAGCGCCAGGCCGCTGACGATGGTCAGGCCGGCTTCGCCG
>JAXMJU010000313.1:0-4574 GCA_034376265.1 Sulfuritalea sp. | reverse complement strand
GGCTCCGGGTGCGTTATCCCCGGAATTCGCCCGGAACCCCATTTTGCCGTTCAAATCGACACCGCCCTTCATCGCTCGGAAATCCGCATCAGTCATGGCTTTCAGAGATCCTCCCCTTCATTTAACCGGACAGTAGTGACTATAATAGTCAACTTATCGCCTTACACCCCACTGCAACAGGAGAACCAAAATGGAACATACCCTCCCCCCCCTGCCGTACGCGATGGATGCACTGGCCCCGCACATTTCGAAGGAAACCTTCGAATACCATTACGGCAAGCACCACCAGGCTTATGCAACAAACCTCAACAACCTGATCAAGGGCACCGAGTACGAGAATCTGGACCTCGAAGCCATTGTCAAGAAAGCACCCGCCGGAGGCATTTTCAACAATTCCGCCCAGGTCTGGAACCACAGCTTCTTCTGGAACAGCATGAAAGTTGGTGGTGGCGGCACGCCGACCGGCGCTTTGGCTGACGCAATAAACAAGAAATGGGGCAATTTCGACGAATTCAAGAAGGCCTTTCAAACCTCCGCCGTTGGCAATTTCGGCTCGGGCTGGACCTGGCTGGTGAAGAAGCCCGATGGCTCGGTGGATATCGTCAACACCTCGGGCGCCGGTACGCCGCTGACCAGCGAAAACAAGGCGCTGCTGACCATCGACGTGTGGGAACATGCCTACTACATCGACTACCGCAATGCCCGGCCCAAGTTTGTCGAGACGTTCCTCAATGCACTGGCAAACTGGGATTCCGCGGCAAATAATTTCGCCTGAGCAAGACGCCGCTGCACGGCTGAGTCGACATCAGGGAAGGGCGCCGCGTGGCGCCCTTCTCCATTTGAACACTGAGGAATCGGCATGGAATCCAGGATCACGGAACTCGAAATCAAGCTCGGCCTCAACGAAGATCACCTTGAAGAGCTCAACCGCACGGTGTTTCGCCAGCAGCAGCGGATCGACCTGCTGCAGGCGCAGATCCGTGAGCTGTACCAGTTGATGCAACCGGGCGCACCCAGCGAACCGCGAAATCCGCGCGACGATATCCCGCCGCACTATTGAAAGTCGCGCCGGGAAAGCGACCGTCCTTCAGCGGCTGCCGGGTGCTTTTTCAATTCCGGTGATCGAAACTCCGGCACCCAGGCCACGACTCCTGAACCAGCCGAGGTTCATTTCCAGGGCGAAGCGTGCGGGTTTGGCGGAACAATGGTTGGCGTCCGTCTTGGGCTGCATGTCCTCGACATTGATGATTCGCCCCTTCTCATCAAGAAAAGCCACCGACAGCGGCAAAAGCGTGTTGCGCATCCACATGCACTGGTTTGCGGCCTCGGGAAACACGAACAACATACCGCGCTGAGGCGCCATGACCGTGCGCAACATCATTCCGGTCTGGCGACTCTCGGGTGTCGCGGCGACTTCCGCTTCGATCCGGTGCATCCCGGCAAACAATTCGAGCAAGGACAGTTGCGGCTGCTGCGCCCATCCCGACACCGGGACGATCAGTGACAGCGCCAGCAACACTGTTCTCGACAACATCTTGAACCTCCTTCGACAAGCTCGCGGCCGCAGGGCCGCTGGATACTCCAACCCGGCGTGAAAAATCGAAGCCAGCCCCGGCGTCGGCCTTAAACTTTCCGTGAATCAGCAGGTTAATCGATAATTTCGCATCGATAGACAAAAAAATGGCAGGTTCCCCTGCCATTTTTTTGACCCGGACTGCGGAAATTACTTTGCGGCGGCCACAGCCTTCTTGGCCTTGCCCTTGGCCTTGGCTTTGCCCTTCTCAGCGGCCGGAGCGGCATCAGCCTTCGGTGCGTCGGCCTTGGCAGCGGGAGCGGCCGGAGTGGCGGGGGTAGCCGGGGCGGCGGCACCCTTGGCGGCCGGAGCGGCCGGGGTAGCCGGAGTGGCGGGAGTGGCAGCCTTCGGTGCGTCGGCGGCGAAAGCGGCGGTGGCAATCAGGCCGGCAAACAGGGTCGCGAGGAGCTTGGTCATGGTGTTACCTTTCGTTTGTATGTGAGTGGATTTTTTCTAACGCCACGAAAACTCGTGGCATCAGGTCCATTAACGCGGGTCCTTGCAACGGGTTGACCTGTGACCTCGAGTTCACGCCATTGTCCCGGTGCCAGCCCCGCCAAGGTCCACTCACCCACGGCCCAACGGATCAGCCGGAGTGTCGGAAACCCGACGCGGGCCGTCATTCGTCGAGCTTGACGGTTTTTCCCCTCGCGCAAGACCAATTCCAACCATGTGGCAGGAATTGCCGCACGGTAGCGGATCGGCGGCGTCCGTTCCCAGAGGTCCTCCGGCTCGGCTATGCAACGCACCTGGCATGGTTGCGTGCGGAAATCACCGAGATCCACGCCTGCCGCGAGTTGCTGCAAGGCCGCAGCGGTGGGGATGCCTTCCACCTGCGCCCGATACTGCTTTGCCAACTTGTGCCGCGGATCGGCAATCCGCGCCTGCAACGCGCCATCGTCGGTCAATACGACCAAGCCCTCGGAATCGACATCGAGACGACCGGCGGCATAAACCTTGGGGATGGGCAGGTAATCAGCCAGCGTGGGCCGCCCCTGGGCATCGGTAAACTGGGTCAGCACCCCATAGGGCTTGTTGAAGAGAATGAGACGGCTCAAGCCAGGCAACCGTTGCCAAAGACGTTGCAAAAACGTTGGGATTCGGGATAGGGGAAGAAGTCCTGCATCGCACCCTCGCGTATCTGCTCCTGGGTTTTCTGCCAAAACTCCACATCAAACAAATCCGGGTGATGGCGCATGAAGGCCTCCCGGATCTTGTCCGACACGAGCAAAAAGGTTTGGAACTCCTCAGGGAAAACATCCTGGCGTGACACCGAATACCAGGCCTCCCCTGACATTTCGGCTTCAAAGTTCGGGGGCGGCGGTATGCGCCGGAACTTGCAGTCCGTCATGTACTCAATCTCGTCATAGTCATAAAAAACCACGCGACCATAGCGCGTAACGCCGAAATTCTTCCACAGCATGTCGCCCGGAAAAATATTGGCAATGGCAAGCTCGCGAATGGCATTGCCATACTCGCGCACCGCTTCCTCCACCTGGTCGGCGCGATCCGCCTTCTCCGCCTTCTCGAGGTATAGATTGAGCGGCTCCATGCGGCGCTCGATATACAGATGCCTGATGATCAGATCGTCACCATCCTCTTCCATCAGCGATGGCACTTCCTTGTAAAGTTCGTCGATCAGCTCCCGCGAAAAGCGCTTGCGCGGCAACGCAACATTGGAAAACTCCAGTGTGTCCGCCATGCGGCCGACGCGATCCACCTGCTTGACCAACTGATACTTGCGCCGCACCGTGTCGTGATCGACTTCCTTCGAGCTGCCGAAGACGTCCTTGATGACCTTGAACACATAGGGATAGGACGGCAGAGTGAATACCAGCATGACCAAGCCGCGAATACCTGGTGCAACGATGAACTGATCCGCCGAATGATGCAGATGAAATATCAGGTCGCGGAAGAACATGGTCTTGCCCTGCTTGCCCAGCCCGAGCATGGTGTAGAGCTCCGAGCGCGGCTTGTTGGGCATGATCGAACGCAGAAACTGGACATAGCCGGAAGGAACTTCCATGTCGACCATGAAATAAGCCCGCGACAACGAAAACAGCACCGCGATCCGCCATGCATCGAGGATGACTGTATCGAGGTAGAGCTTACCCTCCGGCGTATGCAGCACCGGAACCGTGAACGGATACTCAAGAGCCCCGTTGACGGCCTTGCCGATCACATAGGCGCCTTTGTTGCGATAGAAGGCCGAGTTGAGCACCTGAATCTGCAGGTTGGCTTCACGCGCGGGAATGGTGCCAAGATGAGACTCAATGCTGCGCAAGATGAAATCCACGTCGCGATCCAGGTCGTCGAATTCCCGTGCCCAGCCGAAATCGACGAAAACCTGGCGGATCGAGTCGCGAAAGCCTGATTCATTTGGGTAGTAACAGCGGTAGGTGGGTGGATCGGACTCAATGTACTCGGTGGAAACCGCCGGTCGCACAAAAATGAAATCGTTGTGGAAGTAGGTACGGTGAAAAATCTGGCAGAACACCGAGTTGAAGAAAGTCTCGGCCAGTTCAGGCTGCTTGTGGTTCGTCAGCAAACCGATGAACTGAAGCTTCGCCTGTTGCCAGACGCTGTCGCTCAGACTATCCGCAGTCAAATCACGACGCAGTCGCTCGGTTGTCTCCCGGACGCGATCGTCGTAGAACTGGATGCGATCCCTGACGGCCTGCTGACCTTCCTGCCAGCGCGCCTGATCAAAGCGCTGCTTGGCAAGTGCCGAACTCGCGTGGAACAGCCGATAGTGCTTGTTGAAGCCATCGACCAGCACGTTGGCAATGGATTCGGAAATCAGGTCATCGGATGAGCCAGCGGACATGGTGCAAATTTTGGTTAGGCTTGACCGTGGCGATTCTAACGAATAAGGTTAGATCGTGATCGCGAAGCGAGCCACGATCTGAACCGTTTGTTGGACGAGCCCGGTCCTCGGAGGCGGGACTCGCCTCCCTGCAAACATCTATTTTGGCAATACCCCGAATGCATGAACTTCGGC